>CAYGQY010000044.1:0-9373 GCA_964352195.1 uncultured bacterium | reverse complement strand
CGTTGCTTCTGCCCACCCGAGAGCCCGTGGGGCAGTTTGTTGAGGTGATCGCCGAGGCCCACGGCCCGCAACCAGTCCCGGGCCTGGTCCCGTCGGGCCCGGTAGCTCAGGTCCGGCAGGAGGTCGGAGCCCATCTGCACGTTCTGCTCCGCGCTGAGGCAGCGCAGCAGGTTATGGCCCTGGAAGATCATCCCGATCCGGCGGCGCAGCTGCTGGCGCTGGCGACGGCTGGAGCCAGCCAGCTCCTGCCCCAGAACGCGCACGCGGCCCTCCTGCACCTGCCGCAGGGCGCCGACCAGGGTCAGCAGGGTGGTCTTGCCGCAGCCGGAGGGTCCGGTGAGCAGCACCACCTCGCCCGGCTGGATCGACAGGTTGACCCGCTCGAGCACCTGGCGCCGCATCTCCCCAGACCCATACCAGTGGCCCAGGCCTTCGACCTGCACCATCGGAGCGTCGCCGCCGTCGGAGTTGGCGCCGGAGCGGAGGGGAGAACGGGAGGCCGTCATGGCGGAGGGTCGGAGGGATCAGAAGATCTCGGCGGGATCGGCATCGCCCAGCCGCCGCATGGCCATCCCGGCCGATCCCATGCACATCACCAGGATCAGGCTGAACACCAGGACCGCCCGCGGGGTGTCCATGGCCACGGGCAGGCGGGTGGCTGATCGCACCAGGGCGTAGAGGCCCTGACCGGCGGCATAGGCCGGCAGATAACCCAGCAGGGCCAGCAGCAGGCCCTCCCGAGCCACCACACCCAGGAGGGTGGAGAGGCGGTAGCCCATCGCCATCAAGGTGGCGTATTCGGGCAGGTGATCACTCACATCGCTGTAGAGGATCTGGTAAACGATCACGCAGCCAACGATGAACCCCATGGCGGCCCCGAGGGTGAAGATGAATCCGATCGCCGTGCTGCTGCGCCAGTAATCCATCTCGAAATCCATGAAGCCCTGCTTCGTGACCACCTTCACGTCCTGGGGCAGGGCGGCCCGCAGCCGCCGCAGCACCGTTTCCGGATCAGCTCCTGGCCGCAGCCGGATCAGCCCCACCTCAATGCTGCCGGGGGGCGTGTTGGGGAGGAGCTGGAGATAGGTTTCGCTGCTGGTGAGCAGGTTCCCGTCGGCTCCGAAGGACACCCCGAGCGCCACCAGGCCACCGACCCGCACCCGGATGCCGTTGATTTCGCTCTCCACGGTGCGTCCCTCGCGGAACCATTCGGCCACGGGTCCGAACTCCGGCCGGGAGAGTTCGTCGAACAGGACCCGGCCCCGCTGGGTGAGGACGTTTGCCTTGGCCGCCAGGCCGGGATCGGTGAACAGGGGATCGCCCGGCTCGAAGCCCAGGGCCAAGATCGAGCGGGTGCTGCGGTCGTCGGGATTGCGCCAGATCACCAGGTTCCAGTGGACCGGGGTGATGCCGGCCACGTCCGGATCGGCCAGGGTCTGAACCAGTCGGCGGCGGGGGAAGCCCGACATGCTCACCGAGCTGCTGGAGCGGGGGCTGAGCAGCACCAGGTCCGCGTTGAAGAGCTTGTGGACGGTGATGCTGGCGTCGAACAGGCCGTCGCGGAACCCGAACTGCATGAACATCAGGATGCCGGCGAAGCTGATGCCCGCCAGGGCCACCGCCAGCCGGGCCGGCTGACGGGTGAGCAGGAGCCAGGCCAGGGGGATGCGGCGCCAGCTCCAGAGTTCCTGCACCCGCGGCCGGTCGCTCATGGGTCGAAGCGGATCACGGTCTTCAGGCCGGTTCGATCGCGCACCCGGGCGATGTCGGCCGGATCGAGCGCGAGTCTCACTTCAACGATGCGGGCATCGGCATCGCCGGTGGGGTCGGTGGAGAGCACGTCCCGCTGCCGCACCTGCGGGCTGATCCGGATCACGCGCCCCCGGAGCGTTCCGGTGAAGCCGCCGTTCTCACTGGTGATCCGGGCGGTCTGCCCCAGCTGGAGCCGGTTGATGTCGCTTTCATAGACCTCGGCGATCACCTCCATCCGGTCGCTGGCACCCAGTTCGAGAATGCCGTCGTCGCCGGGGCGTTCGCCCACCCGGGACTGGAGCCGCAGCACGGTGCCGCTGAAGGGGGCCCGCAGCTCGGTGTTGACCAGATCCGCCTCGGTTCTGACCAGCTGATCCCTGGCTTCGCGCAGATTGCCCTGGAGTTCCACCAGCCGCAGTTCACGGCTGTCGAGGTCGGCGGCCGGAGTGGCTCCGGCCTTGGCCAGGGTGCGGTACCGGTCGATCTCCCGCCCCAGCAACTGCACCTGGGTGGTGAGATTGGCGATGCGGCTGCGCAGGAGATTGCGCTCCGCCTGCAGCGCCGGGCCCGTGTCGAAGGAGGCGAGCAGCTGCCCCGCCTCGACGGTCTGGCCCTCCTCGACGAGGAGGGCGGTGATTCGGGGGCTGCCCCCGATGCCGGTGATCGGTGCGGCCAGCTTGCGCACGTCACCGGCTGGCTCCAGCCGGCCGAGGGCTGACACGGCTTCAGGGGCGGGGGGAGCGCTCGGGGCAGCCACCGGAGCGGGCGTTTGGGAACGGTTCTGCAGGAGCAGAGCGCCAGCGCCGGCCACCACCACCAGGGCCGCCGCTGTGATCAGCAGCGGACGGCGTCGGGAGGGGGCCATCAGAGCGCCGGCGGGTCGTCGAACAGGAGCTGCTCGATGTAATGGTCGGCCCAGGTCGGATTGAAGGCCTTCTCCAGCACCCGACGGGTTTTGTCGTTCCGTTTCTGTTGCTGGCAATAGGACAGCTGGCCGTGATACCTCAAAACCGTAGCCGGGTCGTCGCTGGCCTGCGCCGGAGTGGCCGTCACCGCGGCAGCCATGACCTCCAGCAGGCCTCCCACGTCGTCGATGAACCACTGCTCTTCCTGGGCCGTCACCGGCCGCACGAAGTGCACGAAGGGCGAGAAGATCGTTCCCCAGGCCGGCAGCTCCCGCGTCTGGCTGTAGGGATGGGCCGGCAGGGCCGCCAGGGAGGCCGCGATCGTCTCCGGCAGGTCGCCGGCGGTGGGCGAGAGGTCGGCGATGGCGGCGGAGACCCCGGCGGGCCCCGCCACGATGTCGGCCCCGAACACGGGCAGATCAAAGCGGGGATCCGGGAAGAAAACGCAATGGAGGATCTGCAGCCCGGCGCCGAGCCGCGCCGTTTCGAGGTGCAGCTTGCGCAGGCCCCGGCACCGGCGCAGCTCGTTGCGGATGAACAGTTTCTCGCCGTCGAGGCTGCCGCTGATGGCCTCCAGATCCGCCGCCACCGGCAGCGTGGCCAGCTCCGGCAGACTGCTCCAGCTGGAGCGGATGCGCGCGGCCAGCCGGTCCACCAGCGGATGGACCGGGACGGCCGAAGACCCAGCCGGTGCGGCGGCCCCGGGGGCGGAGGGGGGCGGAGTGGAGCCGGCAGCGGTCATGCGGGCGGCCTCGGCCAGCAGAATGCAGATCCTGACACGCCCGATCGGTCCCCCGGTCGCCGCCCCGTGTGATGCCGTCGCTGGTTGCCATGCCCGAGTCCGCCGACACCTTCCCGATAGCCGCACGGCTGCGGCTGACCAACGGCGTTGAGGTGGTGAGCCTGGCGCAGCCCCAGGCGCCGGTGGTTTGCATCGACTTCTGGTGCCGGGCCGGCAGTGCCGCCGAGCGGCCCGATGAGTCGGGCCTGGCCCATTTCCTCGAGCACATGGTGTTCAAGGGCAGCACGTCGCTGGGCGCCGGTGACTTCGACCGTCGCCTTGAATCCCTCGGAGGCAGCAGCAACGCCGCCACCGGATTTGACGACGTCCACTACCACGTGCAGGTGCCGCCGGAGGCGGTGCCGGTGGCCCTGGACCTGCTGCTGGAGTTGGTGCTCCAGCCCCGCCTCGCTCCTGACGATTTCCGGATGGAGCGCCAGGTGGTGCTGGAGGAACTGGCCCAGAGCGAGGACCAGCCCGAGGAGGTGGCCCTGCAGCGCCTGCTGGCCCTGGCCTGCCCCGACCATCCCTACGGCCGCCCGATCCTGGGGGAGAAACCGTCCCTGCAGCGCCACCGGAGTGAGGGGATGGCCGCCTTCCACCGGCGTGGCTACCAGCCCGCCAGCTGCAGCCTGGCCCTGGCCGGCGGGCTGGGGGGCCTCGATCTCGAGGGGCTGCTGAACGGCAGTGCCCTGGCCGATCTCGCCGCCGGCGGGGAGGCGGCTGGCGCAGGGCTGCCGGTGCCCCCCCTGCGGCTGACCCCTGGCCGCCATGCGCTGCGCCTGCCTCGCCTCGAGGCGGCCCGGTTGCTGATGGTCTGGCCGATGCCGGCCGCCGGGGAGCTGGAGGCCGTTGCCGGAGCGGATCTGCTCACGACCCTGCTGGCGGAGGGGCGTCGCAGCCGGCTGGTGCAGCGCCTGCGAGAGGATCTGCGCCTCGTCGAGAGCATCGATCTGGATCTGAATGTGCTGGAGGGGGGCAGCCTGGCCCTGCTCGAGGCGGTCTGTGAACCCGCCCAGGTGGAGGCGGTGGAGGCGCAGATCGCCCAGGTCTGGCAGGAGCTCAGCGCCACCCCACCGCCGAGCTCCGAGCTGGAGCGGGCCCGGCGTCTGGTCGCGAACGGCTACCGCTTCGGCCTCGAGTCGGCCGCCGCATTGGCCGGCCTGGCGGGCAACCAATCTCTCTGGGGACGCCTCCATCCGCTGGAGCATCCCCTGCAGCTGCTGGAGCGCTGGACCGGGCCGCGGCTGCAGGGGGATCTGCTGCCCCTCCTGGCGCCCGAGCGGGCCTGCCGGCTGCTGGCCCTGCCGGCATGAGCCCCACCGCCCCTCCTCCCCTGCCGGCGCCCGAGGCCTTCAGCCTCGCCGGGGGCCTGCCGGTGCGGCTGCTGCGGCGACCCGGTCCGGCCATCCTTTCGGTGAGGCTCTGGATCCGGGGCGGCAGCGCCGCCGATCCCCCCGGCCAGCGGGGCCGGGCCCAGCTGCTGGCGGGCCTGCTGAACCGGGGCTGCGGCGACCTGAGCGCCGAGGCCCTGGCCGACCTGGTGGAGGGCCTCGGCGACGAACTGCGCTGCGAAGCCGGTGAAGACGCCCTGGTGATCAGCCTCAAGTGCGCCAGTGCCGATGGCCCCGCCCTGCTGCCCCTGCTCCGCTGCCTGGTGCAGCGCCCCTGGCTGGATCCCGACCAGATCAGCCTTGAGCGTCGACTCAATCTGCAGACCCTGCAGCGCCTGAAGGAGGACCCCTTCCAGCAGGCCCATGACCGCCTGCGGGGGCAGCTCTACGGCGACGGTCCCTACGGCCATGACCCCCTCGGGATCGAGGCTGATCTAGCCGCCCTCGCGGGTCCGCGGCTGCGGGAGGCGGCGGCCTCCCTGGGCGCCCAGGGGGCCGTGCTGGTGCTCTCCGGCCAGCCGCCGCCGGAGCTGGGCCGCTGGCTGGAGAGCGGGCCGGAGCCGGCCTGGACCACCGGGCCGCCGGCCCCATCACCCGGCCCGTCCGGCCTGGACCGGCCCGCTCTGGTGCTGGTGGAGCAGGACACCGAGCAGCTGGTGCTGATGCTCGGCGCCGCCACGGTTCCCCTCGGGGATCCACGCTCCCTGGCCCTGCGGCTGCTGCAGTGCCATCTGGGGGTGGGCATGTCGAGCCGCCTCTTCGTGGCGCTCCGCGAGGAGCACGGCCTCGCCTACGACGTGGGCGTGCATCTGCCGGCCCGGTGTGGCGCCGCGCCGTTCGTGTTCCATCTCTCCAGCTCCGCGGATCGGGCTGGAGCGGCCACCACCGAGCTGCTGCGGGAGTGGCAGCGGCTGCTGGACCAGCCGCTGAGCGAGGCGGAGCTCCAGCTGGCCCTGGCCAAATTCCGGGGTCAGGCCGCCGCCGGACGTCAGACCTGCGGCCAGATCGCCGATCGCCAGGCCCTGGTGCTGGGCCACGGCCTCCCCTGGAGCTATGCCGATGATGCTCTGGTGCGCGCCACCTCCCTGACCAGCACCGATCTCCTGGCCACCGCCCGCGAGCTGCTGGCGCGGCCCAGCCTGGGACTGTGCGGACCGGCCAGGGCCCTGAAGGCCGCCGAACGGGCCTGGCGGGCTCACCCGCTCGGCCGGTCCTGCTCCCCGTTGGCGATGAGCTGATCGGCGTTCAGCAGGAAGGTGCCCCGGCGAAAACGCACCGCACAGAGGCCCAACGCTCTCTGGGCCACCACCCGACCCACCTCGTCGGTGTCGACCAGATCGGGGGGGCGGAGCATGGGCATCGGATCTGCCGTCTTGAGGTAGTCCGGTCGCGACCGCAACCGCACCAGAGTCCCCATCGGCAAGGGGATGGGGCCGGTCCCGGGGACCGCATCTGGGGCGCCTTCGGGGACCGCATCGGCAGGGGGCATCGACGGTGCTGTTCAGCTGCCCTCCACTACAGCAGGATGGGTCCAGCCAACCACCCCTCGTTTGCGGGCCTTAGCCAACTGGAGCGGCGCCATCGTGGGGCTGCTGCTGATCATCATCGGTGGCCTGATCCAGGCGGCCGTTCCCGTTCCGGTGGCCGGTGGAGGCCTGCGGCTGATTGATCTTCCCGCCACCGCCCAGGTTCCGGCGGTCCTGCTCACCGCCCTGGTCTGCGGACCCCGCCCGGCCCTGCTGGCCGCCGTGGCCTACCTCAGCCTCGGCCTGCTGCAGCTGCCGGTCTTCCATGCCGGTGGGGGACTGGCCTATCTGCTCGAACCCGGCTTCGGCTATCTGGCCGGTTTCGTGCCGGCCGCCTGGCTGAGTGGACGGCTGGCCCGCCAGGAGGGCATGGGCGAGCTGCTGCGCCTGCTGGGGGCGGCCTGCCTCGGCCTCCTGGTGATCCAGCTTTGCGGCATCGCCAACCTGCTGCTCGGCTCCCTGGCCGGGCGCTGGGGCGTCAGCCTGGTGGATCTGCTGCTCGATTACAGCCTGGGTCCGCTGCCGAGCCAGCTGCTGCTCTGCTGCGCCGTGGCGGTGCTGGCGGTGCCCCTGCGCCGGTTGCTCATGGTGGAGCCGTGACGCCCGTGCCGGCCGTCTGTACGCGCCGGCTGGCCTGGCTGGTGGCCGCCGGGGTGCTGCTGCTGGACCAGCTGACCAAGGCCCTCGCCGTGGCGGCCCTGGCTCCGGGGCTGCCGCAGCCGCTGGTGCCCGGTCTGTTGCGACTGCAGCTGGTGTTCAACACCGGCGCCGCCTTCAGCCTGTTCCGGGGTGCCACCGTTCTGCTGGGCCTGGTCAGCCTGGTGGTGGCCGTGGCGATCGCCTTCTGGATCCAGCGGCACCCTGTCCTGCGCCGCTGGCAGGGACCGGGGGTCGGCGCCCTGCTCGGGGGAGCCCTGGGCAATGGACTCGATCGCTGGCGGTTGGGCGGGGTCGTGGACTTTCTCGAGCTGGTGCCGATCCGCTTCCCAGTCTTCAATCTGGCCGATGTGGCGATCAACGTCGCCGTGATCTGTCTGCTGCTCGATCTGCTGGAGGGCCATGGCGACCAGCGGCCTTGAGCGACTCAAGCGCCAGCTGGTGCGGCTGCAACAGCCCTCCGGCGTGCAGCTGGAGCTGTTTCTGCCGGGCCAGCCGACCCGCCGGATGGCGTTGCACGACGGCCTCTACCGGGTCGGACGGGACGGCCGCGTCGAAGTCCGGCTCGACCATCCGGCGGTGAGCAAGCAACACGCCCTGCTGGAGCGGGTCGGCGAGGACTGGCTGCTCCGCGACAACGGCTCCACCAACGGCCTCTACTGGCGCGGGCGACGGGTGGAGGAGCTGCTGCTGCGTGATGGCGATGTGGTCCGCTTCGGACCCGCCGCCGAACCCGGTCTGCCGGAGCTCCTCTTCCTGCGCAAGCCGATGCCCCGGCTGGTGCGGCTCGGCCGCACGGCCAGCGCTTCCCTGGCGGTTCTGGCCTCCGGCGGCCTGGTGGTGCTGGGGTTGTCGCTGGTCTGGATGCCGGTGCGGGGCAGCCTGGCCCGGGTCCGGGGCCCCCTGGCTCTCTACGACCGTCTTAACCGTCCGCTCAGTTCGGCCGAATCCAGGGGGCACCGGGAAAATGCCGCGCTGAAGGACTACCCGCCCCAGCTGGTGGAGGCCCTGCTGGCCAGTGAGGACAGCCGTTTCTGGTGGCACCCGGGTGTGGATCCGGTTGGCACCGCCCGGGCCCTGCTCACCAATCTGATGGGGGGACGGGTGTTGGAGGGGGGAAGCACCCTCACCCAGCAGCTGGCCCGGAGCCTCTACCCGGATCAGGTCGGCCAGGGCGAAACGCTGGTGCGCAAGTGGCGGGAGCTGCTGGTGGCCCTCCAGCTCGAGGCCCGCTTCAGCAAGACCGATCTTCTGCTGAGTTATCTCAACCGGGTGTATCTGGGGGTGGGCTGGGGCTTCGAGGATGCGTCCCGCAGTTTCTTCGGCAAACCCGCCGCCCAGCTCAGCCTGGAGGAGTCGGCGCTGCTGGTGGGGTTGCTGCCCTCGCCCAACGGCCACGACCCCTGTCTCAACCCGGAGGCCGCCCTCGATGCCCGCAACCAGGTGCTGCTGAAGATGGCCGACACTGGCCGGATCAGCCCCGATCTGGCCCGGCAGGCCCGCCGCCGGCCGATCCAGCTCGGTGCCCAGGCCTGCCGCAGCGGCGGCCGCCGGCCCGCTCCCTACTACACCGATCAGGTACGGCTGGATCTGGAGAGCCTGCTTGGGCCCGAGGTGGCCGCCGAAGGGAACTTCCTGGTCGAAACCCACCTGGACCCGGTGCTCCAGCAGGTCGTCGAGCGGGAGCTGCGGCGGCGGCTGGCGGCCAGCGCCGCCCTCGGGGTCAGCGAGGGGGCCGTGGTGGTGCTCGACAGCCGCAACGGCGGGGTGCTGGCGATCGCCGGCGGGCGCGACTACGGCACCAGTCAGTTCAACCGGGCCAGCATGGCCCTGCGCCAGCCCGGCAGCACCTTCAAGCTGTTCACCTATCTGGCGGCCCTGCAGCGGGGGGCGAAGGCCGGAGATGGCATCGGCTGCGGCCCGCTCAGCTGGGGCGGTCAGTCGTTCGCCAGTGGGTGTGGCGGCAGCCTCAGCCTGCGCCAGGCCTTCGCCAGCAGCAGCAACACCGCCGCCCTCCGGCTGGCCCGGCGGGTCGGCCTTGACGCGGTCGTGCAGCAGGCCCAGGACCTGGGGATCCGGACGCCGCTGCAGCCGGTGCCGGGCCTGGCCCTGGGGCAGAGCGAAGTGCGGCTGATCGAGCTCACCGCCGCCTATGCCGCCGTCGCCAATGACGGGGTCTGGCACGCCCCCAGCACGATCCGCCGCCTCACCGATGCCGAGACCTGCGCCGGCCTCGACAGTGACCGTTGTCGTCAGCAGCGCGCCACCCCCAACCAGGCCATCGGGGCCGGTCGTGCGGTGATCAAGCCCGAGGCGGCCCGCCGCATGCAGGGCCTGCTCCAGGCCGTGGTGCGGGGC
>CAYGQY010000043.1:0-9373 GCA_964352195.1 uncultured bacterium | reverse complement strand
ACCTCCCTGCTGCGCCGCTATTTCCTCAAGGACGGCCCCGTGGCCAACACCGGCCTACTGATCCTGCGGCTCTCGATCGGCCTGATGATGCTCCATCACGGCCAGGAGAAACTGGCCGACCCAGCAACCTTCGCCGCCAATTACGTGGTGCCCCTGCACCTGCCCTTCCCCCTCGTCTTCGCCCAGCTGGCCGGCTTCTCCGAGCTGATCGGCTCCTGGTGCGTGATTCTGGGGTTCCTCTCCCCGCTGGGAGCCCTGGCCCTGGTCGCCACGATGTCCGTGGCCGCCTACCACCACATCCTCACCAGCGGACTGAACATCTATGTGCTGGAACTGGTGGTGCTCTATCTGGGGGGCAGCCTGGCGATCCTGCTGAACGGTCCGGGCCGCTTCTCGTTCGACGCCGGCATCGTCTCCGGTCTGCTGGAGGCGGAGGGGGAGCGTGCGGAACCTTTCGGCAGCTTCGGCTCGATCGAAGCCGGTGAAGCCATCCCGGTGATCATCCGATCCGAGGCCGCCGCCACCCTGGTGCGACGACGCTCCCGTCCCGGGCGCTGAGCCCGGTCTCACTCCAGCTGGAGCACGCCGCGAGTGCGCTCCCGCCGTTGTTGCTCCTGGGCCTCGAACGCAGCCATGCAGTTGCCCTTGGGCACGAGCAGGCAGCTCACATAGCTGGAGGCATCGATCAGGGCGGCCCGGATCGCCTTGGCGGCGGGGGTGCGCTGGGCCTCCGAGCTGTTCGAGCCGAAGCGCAGGGTGCCCGCGGCGCCGGTGAGCCCCTGGCCGGTGCGGCCCATGTTCGGCGCCAGGAACAGGGCCAGCCCCGCCGCCGGCAGCAGGTTCACCCCGTCCTCGCGGGCCGAGGCGGTGTTGGTGGCCCGGCCTTCCACCGTGCGCCGGCCAACCACCTCACCGGTCGTGCTGTCGACCACCCGCACGTCGATCGCCACATAGTCCTTGGTTTCGAGCTGTTCCTTGCTGGTGCCGAAACCCAGCAGCCCGAAGTTGCTGCCCGAGCTCTTGCTCTCAACGTTGGAGTCGTAGGAGGTGACGGTTCCGAGCACGATGTAGCGGGCCCCGGTCATCTGGCCCCTGCGGGCGGCCGAGGGTCCGCTGCGCACGATCCCCAGCTCGGTCAGTTCCTGCTCCGAGAGCACCTCCTTGAGGTTGGTGCGCTCCACCACCTGCAGGTCCCCGGTGCCCTGGAGCTCGTTGGCGAGCATGGCGGCCAGGTCGGTGGCCACCGGGCCCTGCCACCACCAGGTCTGCTGGGTGACGGTGTTCTTGAAATCCGGCACCGACACGGTGGGCCGTCCCCCCGCCCCCTGGGGCTGGGCGGTGGCGGGAGACGGGACCAGCACGGCCGAGAGCCCCAGTGCCGCCGCGGCCAGCACGGCCATGGGAGGGGAGAATCGACGCGTGCGCTCAGCCATGGCCTGGGATCGTGCGGGGTGGAATTCCATCTAAGCCTGGCTGGTCGGAGGAGCCCCGACCGGATCAGATTCCGTCCCCGCCGCGATGTTCCGTAACAGGGCGCACGGTGAAGCGGGTGGATGCTTCGGTTCAGTGGAGGCAGTTTCCTCGCCGGTCCCCCCGAGCCGGCCGGACCCATGGCCTCCACCGTGCTTCAGCCAAGCGAAAGCCGCGCCCCCAGGCCGGCCCCGATGTTTGAGCTCATCCCCTACGAGAAGTTCCGCGATACCCCCGCCGTCCGCTTTTTCGACATCACGGTGCCCGCCTCCAATGCCCGCGACCTGGTGGTGCATGCCGGACCGGCCGTCAGCCCGCCGGATGATCCCGAGAGCGGCGCCTGGCAGTTTTATCTCCATCCGCACCAGGAGGACAATCTGCTGGCCCTGCAGGGGGGTCGCACGTTCTACCTGGTCAACCTCGGCTGGAACTATCCCTTCCATATCGTGCGGCTCGACACCGGCGGTGACATCCTGCGGATCCCTCCCGGCACGTTCCACCGTTCCGTCTCCGATCCCGATGGTTCCCTGGTGCTCAACCAGGCCAAGCGCGCTCCGGGCGCTTCGCTGATCCGCGAATTCCGGGTCTACAACAGCTCCACCATCCCCCGGCTGTTCGCCACCACGGCCCGCACCGCCCCCCTGCCCAAGCTGCACGGATTCACCTGGTGAATCGGCTGACCTGGTGAGGCGGGTCTCCCGGTCCCCAGATCCGAACGGCGACCGGATCGTTCACAACGCGAATCCAACACCAGGAGGCGATCGTCATGCAGGCCTTTCGGCTCGATGGACAACGAGCCCTGATCTCCGGTGGCTCCAGAGGCATCGGCGCCGCCATTGCCTGCCGGTTCGCTGAAGCGGGCGCCGAGATCGGAATCATTGGTCGAGATCCTGAAGGCCTGGCCAAAACCAGGCACGCTGTCGAGAAGAACGACAGACTTTGCAGCGTGATTGAAGCGGATCTCTCGTCCGTTGAAGGGGCAAGACGCGCAGGTTCAAGGGCCTTGGAGATTTCCCCCCAATGGGATGTTCTCGTCAACAACGCGGGCATGGCCACGATCAAGCCCGTCCTCGAGATCACCCTAGCCGAATGGAATGACACCTTTGCCTTGAATCTACGATCGATCCTGCTGCTTTCTCAGGCCATCGTGCCTCCCATGATCAAGAGAAGAGCTGGCAAAGTGATCAACATATCCTCGATTGGGGCCTTGATCGGCACGCCCGGGTTGGCAGCTTACGCAGCATCCAAGGCCGCATTGAACCAACTGACAAGAACAATGGCCGTTGAATGGGGAGCTCACAACATTCAGGTCAATTCAATTTGCCCAACCGTGGTCTTGACAGACATGGGGCATGCACTCTGGGACGACCTTGACCGAGCCGACCAGAGAAAAGAAAAAGAGAAACGAATTCCGTTGCATCGTTTTGTCGAGCCGGAAGAGGTTGCCAATGTGGCTCTGTTTCTAGCCAGTTCTGCATCCAGTTTTGTTCATGGTGTATCCCTTCCCTTGGATGGAGGCCTGACGATCTCCCCCTGATCGCCCCGCATCGCTCCGGGCTGAGCCACGGTTACGGTTCCCTGCGCCAAGTCGAGCCCGTTCCAGGTCCCACCGTCCAGATGATCTTCCCTTGGATGACAGAGCTTTCGAGCCTCCAATCCTGCCCGAGTCCCCATGGGAACCCTCGCTTTGATCACGGCCGGACGGTTGGTTGGCGGCATTGCCCTCGTTCCC
Organism: uncultured bacterium; assembly: GCA_964352195.1. GTDB lineage: Bacteria > Cyanobacteriota > Cyanobacteriia > PCC-6307 > Cyanobiaceae > CAYGQY01. The sequence goes on along the minus strand of CAYGQY010000043.1, from coordinate 6,171 downwards.
TCGACACGGCCACACAGGCGCCCCACCCGGTCTCATCCGGGGCTGGCTCAGGCAGGCATAAACCCCTATTGCCGCAACCGATCGGCGGGAGGATGGTGAAGCCATGGGATTCGGAGGTTCCACGCATGGAAGACACCCCCCCTGAGCAGTTCCCTGGAGCGAACTGACGATCCGGCCCCTGCTCCAACACTCTCAACGGATGACTGACATCCCCGGCGTCCAATAACGCCGGCGTTCCAAGCACTGCCTATGGTCTGGCCCCAGGCTGATCTCAGGTGCCCTGAACGCAACCGGATGTCCCACTGGAACCCTGGCCCCAGGTGCCAGCGTCAGCAGCTCCGACCTTCACCGAACACGTTCCAGGCCCGGTGTCCTCGTCGCCGGGCTTCTTCATGGCTGCGGAGACCCGGTCAGCGTTCAGGGCACCATTCCTGTTGGGGGTCCGATCACCGGAAGGATGGGGGATGGGGGGCCCGGGGATCGAACCCGGCTCAGGCGGATTATGAGCCCGCTTGCTTTGACTGGTATGACTGGATTCTTTGGCTATGCAGTGACCACATCTTGACCAGTGCGGGACCCAAGTGCGCGCATCTCGTCCTGTGAACAGGCCCTGCCTCTGTCCTGGGCCCCTTCCGAATCAGCAACTTTCAGCCCCTACCGATGCCCCCGCATCAACGTGTCGGATGAGCCAGTGCCTTGCTCAGGCCTGCCAGCCTCATCCCTCCCCAAGGGAGCTCTCTTGGCTTCAGTGCTTTGAAGAAGCCCTCCGGCAAACAGCCGGCCAACGGACCGGAATGTCGTTATCACGATTTGTTGCTTCTCCTATGAAGCAATTCTAATCGCCCAGATGGCTGCTCCTGCAGTGCTTTTGCCCATTCCGACCGCAGATGCCTGCTTTGATGACGGCCTTACCCGGCTGAGGGGCATGCTCTCCCTTCGCACTGCCGCTGCTCAGAGGCGGGCCAGCTCCAGGGCAACGGAGCTGGCCCGCATGGCCCTCAGGCCGTCACCCGCTGCCGCAGGGTGGCGAGGGCCTTTTTCTGGGCCCGCTGGACGCCCATGGCGCTGATCCCCAGCTGTTTGGCGGCATCCCGGAGGCTGAGCCCTTCCAGCACGGTGAGCCTGAGGGCAGCGGCCTGGGGGGCGGGTAGCTGCTCGAGCAGGACCTCCAGCCCCGGATCGAGCTCGTCGCCCTTCTGGGTTGCAGGCTGATCCGGGGCGGGGAGGGCATCGAGCCAGCTGCCGCCACCGCCGGGGAGGACCTGATCGAGGCTCCGGTGCATCCAGGGGGCAGTGCCTCGCGCAGCTTTCGGCAGCCGGACGAGGAGGGCCCGATCGCGCAGCCAGTGGGCCAGGGCGCCCTGGATGCAGCGCTTGAGGTAGGCCGGGGCCGTGATCGGATCGCTCACCCGGCTGCAGGCGTTCACCAGCTCAAGGCGGGCGACCCCCTGGGCATCGCCGGGGTCGACGAGATCGCGGTAGCGGCGATGGAACTGACGGGCCAGGGAATCCGCCAGGGGAAGGAACTGATGGACAAGGCGATCACGGACGGAAAGGGGACGCATCGCTGGAAGGGCGCAGAACGCCCCCCCACCCCGGAGCAGGGCGCAGGGAGAATCGGGGGACGAGCAAGCCCGCCCCGCGACGCCCCCTCCAGCCGATCGCTGAGATCAGCACCTCTCGCGCTGGGGGGCTCTCCGATCAGCACGCGCCCAGGGCTGCCTCACCACCAGCGCCACGGGCGGACACTGCGCAACCCCGAGCAGGCGCGAGCGGGTGGAGCAGGGGCCGCAGGCGCGGCAGCCCGCCAGGCCCTAGGGCTTCCTCCAGTTCCGCTCGCAGCGGCGCAGCTCCAGTTCGAGGGCGAGCTTGCCGGGGAGCTGCGGCAGGGGCCAGATCAGGGCCAGCAACCAGCGCAGGGTGCGCGTGTGGCGCTGCAGCCAGTACCAGCAGGTCAGCTTGAGGCGGCGGCTTTTCATGGCAGAAGCGCCAAGGAACACCGCTCCCCAAGCCCGGGGCCAGGACCGTCAAGGGGGCCAGCGGCCCGGGGGCTCTGCCCACGCATCAGCCCTGGACGGGCCTGGGCGCAGTCACCAGATGGCGCAGCGAGCGAACATCCCTGCCCACCGGGTCACTCTCAGCGGGGGCCTGCGCGGAGGCCATGAAACTGCCGCCTCAGAAGAAATCCTGAGCGGCAAAGCCCGGCAGTTCCTCCACCTGCTGCTGCTCCAGGTAGGGGTGAGTGGACCAGCTGTCCCAGCAGGAGCCAATCAGGGCAGGCCCATTCTCCGAGGTCAGTGCAAGCTCACCCTGGTATTCAACAGGCGCGGGCTCGTGCCAACCGCAAGAGCATTCAGCCTCCCAGGCCTCAATCGTGGCGGCCAGCTGCAGGGAGGATGACGCTGGGGAGACAGATGGTCCAGGACCAGGCTGGACCTGAGCTGAAGTCTCCAGAGGGGTAAGGATCGGCTCCATGGGAGGGACGGCGAAGAACACCGCTCCCTCCCACCGGCCTCAGCAGCTCAGGCAGGGGTGCCATCAGGCACACGCGCAGCCCTTGCCGGTTGCTGCCCCCAACCCCTGAGAACAGCGAGGGGCTGGTGGGGTGGCGGTGGATCATCGGGGCGGGGTTTGACGGTCTACTGGAGCGAAACAACCAGCAACGGGAAAAGACTGCTGATCAGGCGACTGACTTTTGCTTCCGAGCTAAAGGTCTGGCTCATCCCTCCTTGGGGAGGTCGGTGAAGCTTTCTCCTGCCTGAGCTCGCTGGGAGTGGAAACGCCAAGTCCCCTGCCATATTTCAGACAGTTATGGAGATGATGTATAACATGCATTTTAAGTACAGTGACAACTAAGATCTAGAATAGATCTTGAATTCATAGAATTGAAGCCGTGAAAGACGACCCCATTAGTTCTCCACTTCTGCGCTTTAGCAGCAGCCTTCCTCTGAAGGTTCTCAAAAAGCTTCGGAACAACCTCTCTGCCATCGCGCTCGACGGAACCCATCTCTGGTTAGGTGGCGATGAAGGGACTGCGATCCACCGTATGAGTCGTGATGCCTCAGGGGATTTTGGTGAACATACGAGCTTCAAGCTGAAAGAGATGCTGGGTCTTCCAGGACCAGCGGAGGAGGAAATCGACATTGAAGGACTGGATGTAGATGGTGGCTACTTGTGGCTGGTCGGATCCCACAGCACCAAGAGAAAAAAACCACAAGCCGAGAAGTCACCAAAGAAGAACTTGAAGCGGCTTCTCACGATCGAAGTGGAAGGGAATCGGTTCACACTCGCTAGATTGCCGCTGGACGAAGCTGCCACTCCCGTGAAATTTCATGGTGAATTGTCCGCGGCACGTCTTCAAGGCAACGCCAAGTCAAACCTTCTCACCAAGGCCCTAAAGAGAGACGGTCACCTCGGCCGGTTTGTACCTCGCAAGTCGTCCAAAGGCACAGAGGGTATCCCGAGTAAAGACAACGGCTTCGACATCGAGGGCCTGGCCGTGAGGGGCAACCGGGTGTTTCTGGGGTTGCGGGGTCCTGTCCTTAGGGGGTGGGCAACCATCGTCGAGCTGGAGGTCAAGGAGAACGCCAAGGGAGTACTCACGCTGGAGACATTCGCCTCTACACATAAGCCCTATCGGAAGCATCTGTTGCAGCTTGATGGACTGGGTATTCGAGAACTAGCCATTCATGGAAACGACATGCTGATTCTGAGTGGCCCATCGATGGGACTAGACGGACCGGTCTTCATCTATCGCTGGAAGAACGCGCTGAATCTGCAGGCGAACTCGATGACCTGGAAGCAGGAGCTCATGAAAATCGTGCAGGTGCCCTTCGGAGTCTCGAATGACCACGCCGAAGGCTTGTCCATTGCCTCTGTAAATCCACTCTCATTGATGGTGTGTTACGACTCGCCTGCCACGACACGTATCAGCGAGAACGGCGTGAGAGCAGACGTATTCGGCGTTTACTCTCTGCCATAAAAACCCTAGCTATAAGCTCCACATCTTCCTAGGTTTGCTCTTTTGAATATGGAGATCACCACCAGCAATGCGATCCCAAAAGCGCCCTCCAACAATTTGCTCAGCGTCATATGTGACAACAAGATACTCTTCCAAATTGCCCGATAGCTCCTTGTTCTCCATTATGAAAGTCCATAGTTTTAGGCGACCACGATTATCTTCCGCTAGCACACTTTTTGCAAATGCATGCGGAACCGGAATGTTGATGCCGTAGTTATCCGTATCACCTCCAATGGTTTCGACCTTCTGGTCAAAATAGAAGACAGGAGCCGTCAGCACGTAAGTTTTCAGAATGTCTTCCTGATCATTTAGGTTTCTTACGGCCATTTCAAGTTCGCGCCACTTTCCTCGATTGAACGCAGGCACTTGTGGCGACATATTGGAGAGAAGAAACGTTTCGCTGTTCTGAATATCAAGCTCATCTTGATTTGCACTTCCAACAAGGTGACCACGATCGTATCCACTACCTTTGTAGGCATTAAGTGCTGCGCGGAATCTCTGCGGGATTCTGATGTCTGCTCTAAAGTTGTCGCTTCGGCCAGGAGCCAACCAATCAAAGATTGCGTTAGGATTGACGATCTCTAGGACCCATTTCGCTTGCCTAAAGTACCAAGAGTAGCCAATAGTGAAGTACCGTCCTATCAATATCTCATCACAAACAGGCGCGCCGTAACGAAGCTCACGCTTGATCTGAAATGGGTCGCTCATGGCTCAGACCTATTTGCTCGGTAACAATTGAATCCAACTCGAGGACCCGCACGCCAATGGTGGATCCACATTCAAAGTCCCGCACACCAGATGTATTCTGCAAAACACTCTCCACTGAAATCCAGATACAGTTCTTGATCCGACTCCGATCCCTGCGGACAATGCAACGCCTACTCTACCTTTCCAGCCAATCCAGACCTGATCACAATTATTGTTACGGATGCTCCTTCTCCGGCGCCTAGATCAACCGAGGCTGGGCACATCCACATCCACCTCAGGCATCACCAGCTCCACAGCCCGCCTGGCCTCACCCAGCACCTGGAGGAGCACCTGCGGGTTTTCCTTGAGCAACTCGATCCAGTGTCCCAGGTACGCGGCATGGTTCTCCATCGCACTGCCGATCTCCAGCCGGTCTCCCAGCAGCACCGCCCCGAGCTCCGCCACCAGCTCCTCACGGGCATAGGCCATTGAGCCCATGTGTCCGCTCAGCTCCCGCTTGAGACGGTTGGGGTGGCCAGTGGAGTGGATGGCTTCATGGGCCCAGGTGGCATAGAAGCCGGAAGCTGAATGGAATGCCTGGCGCTCGGGCAGCTGGATCCGATCGAGCTGGGGGAAAAAACAGGCACGCTCCCCTCCGTAGGAGACAGGAACAGGCCAACCACTAAGCACGGCTTCAGCAGCACCAAGGCGCTCCGGCTCCAGCCTGGCGGTCAACCCAGCGTCCTGCTGCCTCTGTGCGACCAGATCCCCCAGGACATCTCCATCGAGATCAGCCGCGTTGAAGACCACCACGGGGCGAAAACTGACCCAAGTCCGCTCAGCAGGGGTACCGCCTGCACAGCTGGGTCCAGTTGTTGCATCCGAGGGGTCCGACGGGTCCGACCCCCCACCATCGGAATCTGAGCGGTTGACATGAGGCCTGAGGATCCGAATCCCCTGGCTGCCCTTACGAGGGAAGATCCCCTGCGCCTTGGCCTCCGCGAACCCACACCAGTAGGGCAATGCCGATCCCCGCAGATGCATCCCCAGCGTGAGCAGGATCATATTAGCGCCCCGGTAACGATGACCAGAAAGCAGGTTGACGTGGTGACCACCAGTGGAATCCCACTCACGCCTCCAGGGTGTGGTGCCCATTTCCAGCAGCTGGATCAAGGAGTCAACCAGCTTTTCGGCTGGCGATGCCTGAACAGAACGCTCGGATCTGAACCTGGAGGTGGAACGAGAACGAGTAGCAGCTTTGGTCGCACCCATCGGGCAGCAGCGCAGGACCCGAAGCACCAGCGCGGCCAGCAGCAAGGGCTGGCCCGGGACCTCGGCCCTCCACAAATTCCCCGGGTGTCACGTACCGATGGCGGGCCAGCTCGCGTCAGCCCTTGTGCGGCCGCGCATGCTGAAGAATCCTGCGCGCCCGCCCCTCTGGATTGCCAGAGCGAAGGGGGGAA
>CAYGQY010000042.1:0-9450 GCA_964352195.1 uncultured bacterium | reverse complement strand
GCTCCCGATCGCTCCCTGAGCCATGGCCCCTTCCGCTTCGCTCCCCCCGGTCGATCGCGCCCTGCGGCTGCGCAGCCTCTGGTTCGCCTGGCTGCTGGCCATGCTCTTCCATGTCGACCTGGGGCTGATGCCCCTGTTCCATGGCCAGTCGCCCGAGATCGAGAGTCACGTGGATCCGGCCCAGCTGCCGCTGCTGTTCGCCGCGATGCTGGCCTATTTCCTGGTGCCCCTGGCGTCAATCGTGCTGATCGCCTATGCCGCCAGCGATCCGGGCCCTGCGGTGCGCTGGCGGCCCTGGCGGCGTCTCCACTTCTGGATCAGCGTCCTCTACACCGTCACGAACCTGCCCCACCTGCTCGCCGACATCCTGGTGCCCGATGCCCGGGGCGATCAGATCGCCCTGATGGTGGTGCTGGTGCTGATCGGCCTGCTGATCAACCGGGAAGGCTGGTGCTGGTGGCGGGAGCGTTAGCGGATCGCCGGCGCCAGTCCGCTGGCGTCGAAGACCCCTTCGAACAGCACCGAGCTGAGATACCGCTCACCGGAGTCCGGCAGGACCACCACGATCGTCTGGCCGGCGCAGGCCTCTTCGGCGGCCAGGCGAACGGCCGCCACCGTGGCCGCCCCGCAGGAGATACCCGCCAGGATGCCCTCTTCGCGCATCAGGCGGCGGGCCATCGCCACCGCCTCCTGATCGCTCACCGCTTCGACCCGATCGACCAGGTCCAGGTCGAGGTTCTCCGGCACGAAGCCCGCTCCGATGCCCTGGATCTTATGGGGGCCCGGCTGCGGGGGCTCCCCCGCTTTCGCCTGGGCAATGACCGGGCTGTTGACCGGCTCCACCGCCACCGACAGCAGCGGCCGGCCGAGGGTCTGCTTGATGTAGCGGCTGACGCCGGTGATGGTGCCACCCGTGCCCACGCCCGCCACCAGCACGTCGATCGCCCCCTCCGTGTCGTTCCAGATCTCCGGCCCGGTGGTGTCGTGGTGGATGCGGGGGTTGGCGGGGTTGGAGAACTGCTGCAGCAGCACGTAGCGGTCGGGGTCGGAGGCGGCGATCTCCCGGGCCCGGCCCACCGCCCCGGTCATGCCGAGACGCCCATCGGTGAGCTCCAGGCGGGCTCCGTAGGCGGTGAGGAGCTTGCGGCGCTCCAGGCTCATCGTCTCCGGCATGGTGAGCGTGAGCGGGATTCCCCGGGAGGCCGCCACGAAGGCCAGGGCGATGCCCGTGTTGCCGCTGGTGGGCTCGATCAGTTCCTTGCCGGGCCCGAGCCTCCCATCCCGCTCGGCCTGCCAGATCATGGCGGCCCCGATCCGGCACTTCACCGAGTAGGCCGGATTGCGCCCTTCGATCTTGGCCAGCACGGTGGCGGTGCTGCTGCCCACCACCCGGTTGAGCTGCACCAGGGGCGTGCCGCCGATGCTGAGGCTGCTGTCGGCGAAAATCGGGGCCATCAGCGGGACGTCATGCTGGTTGCACCCTCGCACCCTCGGCCCGGGAAGGACAAGCGAGCGGAGCAGTTCAGGCGGCCGTGGAGCGCTCCGCGGCCGCCAGGCGCCGGGAGCCCCGCCAGAAGCGCTGGCACTGGAAGGCCAGGTAGATCAGCACCAGAGGAATCACCACCGCCAGGCTGAACAGCCGAACCGGTCCCGCCAGGGCCGGCTGGGTGAGGGGAAGGATCTGATCGAGCAGGTAGAGCCCGTACAGACCCAGCAGCATGGCTCCCTCCCGGCGGGTGATCACTCCGCCGCTCCAGAAGATCGGCAGGCAGGCCAGGGTGGTGGCCACCATGATCGGCAGATCCCGTCCGATCAGCGTCGGATCCACCCTCAGGCCCCTGGCGCCCGAGACCAGGCCGCAGCTGCCCAGGATCACCAGCTGGTTGAGCAGGTTGCTGCCCACCACGTTGCCGATGGCCAGGTCGGTCCTGCCCTTGAAGGCGGCCACGATCGAGGTCACCAGTTCCGGCATCGAGGTGCCGGCCGACACGATCGTGAGTCCGATCAGGGTCTTGCTCACCCCCAGGTCGAGGGCCACGGCGGAGGCGCCCTTCACCAGGATCTGGGATCCCCACACGAGCACAGCCAGGCCGGCCAGGAGCTTGAGCAGGGCGGGCCCGAAGCCCCCTTCGGCCTCGGAGGGGTCGATCTCCTCCCCCTCCTCCTGGCCCTCCTCGGAGGCGGTGCGGATCTCCCAGACCGTGTTGATCACCATGGCCATCAGCAGGGCGACCCCCGCCTGCCAGGTGACGCGGCCCGCCGAGGCCATGCCCCACACGGCCATCGAGACTGCCAGGAGCAGGGGCACGTCCCGGCGGATGAGCCGGCTGTGGACCCGCAGGGGCAGGATCGCGGCGCTGCAGCCCAGCACCACCAGCACGTTGAAGATGTTGCTGCCGACCACGTTGCTGACAGCCAGTTCATCGGCGCCCTCCAGGGTGGAGAGCAGGCTCACGAACAGCTCGGGGGCGCTGGTGCCCATGGCCACCACGGTGAGGCCGATCACGACCTGGGGCAGACCGAGCAGGAGAGCCAGGGCCACCGAACCCTGCACGAACAGCTCCCCTCCGCCGAACAGCAGCAGGATGCCCACCACGATCTCGACGGCGCTGAGCACGGTGGGCCTGCGGATGCGGAGTGATTCTGCCCCCGGGTCTCCGTGACAGGGGGTGTGCGGGGCCGTGAATGCGGCGGAGTTGGTCAGGCCAGCCCCCTATTGTCCCCGCAACCAATTGCCTGTCCCATGTGGCTGTCGCCGGACCGTTGTCCATTCTGAACAAAATCAGCTCCCAGCACATCAAAGGGGACGTGTTCGGAGGATTGACCGCGGCCGTTGTGGCCCTGCCGATGGCCCTCGCCTTCGGCGTGGCGTCCGGCGCCGGCGCCGCCTCCGGTCTCTGGGGGGCTGTCCTGGTGGGATTCTTCGCGGCCCTCTTCGGGGGCACACCCACCCTGATCTCCGAACCCACCGGTCCGATGACCGTGGTGATGACCACCGTGATCGCCGGGCTCACCGCCGCTGATCCCGAGAATGGTCTGGCGATGGCCTTCACGGTGGTGATGATGGCTGGGCTGTTTCAGATCCTGTTCGGAATTCTGAAGCTCGGGCGTTACATCACGATGATGCCCTATACGGTGATCTCCGGATTCATGTCCGGGATCGGAATCATTCTGATCATTCTTCAGATCGGACCGTTCCTGGGCCAGGCCATTCCCCCGGGCGGCGTGATGGGAACCCTGCGTTCGATCCCGGAGCTGGTCTCCCAGGTGAGCCCGGTCGAAACCCTGCTGGCGGTGCTCACGGTGGCGATCATCTGGTTCACCCCCGCGCGGATGAAGCGGCTGGTTCCCCCCCAGCTGCTCGCCCTGGTGGTGGGAACGGTGATTTCCCTGGTGATCTTCGGCGGAGAGGACATCCGACGCATCGGCTGGATTCCCTCAGGCCTTCCACCGATCCAGATGCCCACCCTGGTGCCGGGCCAGTTCGAGCGCATGGTCGGCTATGCCGCCGTGCTCGGGATGCTGGGCTGCATCGATGCCCTGCTCACCTCGATGGTGGCCGACAGCCTCACCCGCACCGAGCACAACTCCAACAAGGAGCTGCTGGGCCAGGGTCTGGGCAACGTCATGTCGGGTCTGTTCGGGGGCATTGCCGGGGCCGGCGCCACCATGGGCACGGTGGTGAACATCCAGGCGGGAGGCCGATCGGCCCTCTCCGGCCTCACCCGGGCCCTGGTGCTGATGGTGGTGATCCTGGGCGCCTCAGGGCTGGCCTCCTCCATTCCGATGGCGGTGCTGGCCGGCATCGCCCTCAAGGTGGGCATCGACATCATCGACTGGGGTTTCCTCAAGCGGGCGCACCAGCTCTCGCTCAAGGGGGCTCTGATCATGTACGGGGTGATCCTGCTCACCGTGCTCGTGGATCTGATGGTGGCGGTGGGCATCGGGGTGTTCGTGGCCAACTTCCTCACGATCGAGCGCATGAATGAACTGGAATCCAGGGGTGTCAAGGCGATCAGCACCGGGGACGGAGATACCGACCTGCCCGTGTCGGAAAAGCGCCTGCTCGATCTGGCCCAGGGCAAAGTGCTGCTGTTTCAGCTCAATGGCGCCATGATTTTCGGGGTGGCCAAGGCGATCTCCAGGGAGCACAACGCCATCACCACCTGCGATTCCGTCATCTTCGACCTCGGTTCCGTCTCCCACCTCGGTGTCACCGCGGCTCTGGCGCTCGAGAACGCCGTTGAGGAGGCGGTTGAGAAGGGGCGTCTCGTCTATGTGGTGGGGGCTACCGGCACCACCTACAAGCGGCTGGAAAAACTGCGGATGTTCGAGCTGCTCCCCCCCGAGCGAGTGAACCTGTCCCGCTCCGCCGCCCTTGAGCAGGCAGTCACCCATTCCACTACGGTGTAACCGGGGCCGATCCCCCCGGCGGTCCCCCCCGCGATAGGGAACTCCGGGGGAGGCCCGGCTCCATCCGGGCCTCCAGGGGGGACAGGATTGGTAGCGCTGGCTACGTGCAGGCAGTGAAGAATGATCTCAGGAGCATCAGGGAAATTTCCTGAATTGGAGTGTAGACTCTGATTCGAGTGTAAGTCCCCTCTGAATGAGCCCAGCCATGGAAGCTGCTTCTCTTCAGCCCAAGGTGCTCGAAGAGATGAAACTGATCGTTCAGGATCTACTTCTTCTGGAAGATGCCACGGAGATCACTCCGGAAGCGCGTCTGAAGGAAGACCTGGGGATCGACTCCCTCGGTTTTGTCGATTTCATCGTGGTGGTGGAGGAGCGATTCTCCGTCAGCTTCCCTTCCACCGTGAACCCCGCCGACCTGCTCACCCTCGGCGATGCCGTGGCGCTGATCGAAACCCTGCGCATGGAGGCCCCATGACGATGAGCCAGATGACCGTTGAGACCATCGACAAGGTTCTCGCGGACAACGAGACCCTGGAGCATTTCTTCACCGTGGGCCGCAGCCTCTGGCCCGACCTGAAGGAGATCAAACGGGGCCTCACGCTCGATCGAACAAAAGTTTCCGATAAGGTGATCTCATTCATGCGCAGCACCTGCATGAATGAATACGGAATTGCCCATTATGTTAAAGGTTATTTTCGCTCCTACGGAGATGACTACCGCATGTCGGTCTGGGCTACGTTGTGGGGCGGCGAGGAATATCTTCACTATCTTGTTCTGAGGCAGTGCCTGAAGGCCCTAGATGCTGATATCACCACGGCTGAATTCCTAGGATTGGAGGCAGGTCAATACAAGGAAAATAGTGAAACGTATCTGGATCAGTCCAAGGTCAGCCCTGACATCAGCAGGCCGTTACAGCAGATGATTTACAATGTCTTGCAGGAATATTCTGCTTATGTTGCTTACAACAGCGTCAGCGAAGCCGTGGAGGATCCTGTTCTGGCTTCCATTCTTCGCCGCATGGCCAACGATGAAATGCGCCACTGCAGCTTTTTTCAGCTGGCTCTGAAGGAGTATGTCAAAACGGCCACTCCCGAGCAGAAGGCTCTGATCTGGCCGCAGTTCAAGGAGGTTTGGAATAACTTCTCAATGCCCCAGGAGCATATCGATTTATTCAAGGACAATGGCTACGCCACTGATCTCTACATCAGCTTCTGGGGGCCTGAGTGGAGATCAAAGATGGCCATTGACCTCACCCACTTCTTCAAGCAGTTCAGGAACCCTCCATCTCAATCCCTGGCAAATCCCCAACCTCAGACGGTGTGATTGGCCATGGCTGCCCATCTGGAACCCCATTACGATCGCCTGTTCAAACAGTTGGAGGCGATTCGATGGCCGCTTAAGCAGATCCCCTTTGATCGCATCGATCGGTCCCTGGTCAGTCAGAGCGATCTGGAGCATGTCAGAGTCAATTGCTGCTATGAGCTCTCCTCGCTCTATGCCACGCGCATGTTCCTGAGAGATTTCAGCCACATGCCTGATTTCTGTCAGTTCATGAGCATCTGGTATTACGAGGAGATGAAGCACTATCTCGTGCTCAGGGAATATCTCAAAATGTTTGACTATGAACCCGGACCTTCCGAAATCGAAGATCTTGGCATTGAACTTGACCCTGCCCCCTGGGCAAGCACTCTGGCCATGCATTTCTGTGGCGAACTCAGGCTTGGCATGTGGTATGAGCGTTGGAGCCAGGAGTTTCGAGAGCCTGTTCTCAAACTGATTTATGAGCGCGTCAGTCAGGATGAATTCAGGCATGCCAACTGCTATCGCCTCTTCATGATTGAATCAGCCAAGAAACAGCCTGATGTCATCGATCAATTCCTGGAGATGTCCAAATGGATGATTTACAATCCTTCCGGAGATAAACATCCCACCACCATGCGGGTGAATGGTCCGGATACGGAGTCAGTCAAAGACAGGATTCCTAACCACGAGCGCTTTGAGGCGATGATCCAGGCCACAATCCGGCCTGAGGATGAATCCAGGATGGCGGCGGGGATTCTCTCCGTTCTTTCTGAGATGACGGGCAGCAAGCTTCAATCGCTGGCCGAACTCTCCCGATTCATCCGCCAGCGCAAGCAGACCGACACCCGGATTGCCGCCCATGTCTGAGCAGACGTTGACCCGCGACAGTTGTGTTCACTACAGCAACAGCCCAGAGCTGTTCGAACTCTTCCTCGATGAGCATCTAAATTATTCCTCCGGCGTGTTTGATGCCGCCGGCAGCACTCTCGACCAGGCTCAGGTCCGCAAGATGGACCGAATCGCCACTGAGATGGGCTTTGAGGCGGATCAGAAGATCCTTGATATCGGCTGCGGCTGGAGTGGTCCGGCCGTGTACTTTGCCAAAACCTACGGTTGCCGGATCACCGGTGTGACCCTCAGTGAGATCCAGCGGGAGTATGGAATCAAGCGTGCCTCTCGCCAGGGAGTGGCAGAGCGCGTTGATGTGCAGGTCTGCAATGTCTTGAATCTTCCCTATCCAGCGGCTTCCTTTGATCACATCATCTTTCTGGAAAGCATCATCCACATGCCCGAGAAGCAGCAAATTTTCAATCAGTGTTTCGAGTTGCTGCGTCCTGGTGGGAAGATCTTCATCCAGGAAAGTCACTATGATCGTGCCGCCAATCGCGCCCAGTACCTGAAGGATCGTGGAGCCCTCGAAGTGGATAAGTCGTTTGGCTACACCATGGATATGGTCACGGGAGGAGAGATGTTGTGCCTCCTGGAGGGTGCTGGCCTGATCCCCTCCTCCCTGCAGGACATCAGTGATCACTATGTCCGTACCTTGGCCGGCTGGCTGACTCAGATCGATGCCAATGCAGCGGCCATGAAAGCGGTGTCAGCCGATGCCTATTGGATGCTTCGCCGCTATCTGATCATTGCCCTGAACACCTATCGGCAGGGGGGAACGGTCTGTTATCAGGTGGTGGCATCCAAGCGTTGACTCGGATGATGCCAGCCCATGACATCAACCAGGTTCTGCTGCACTACGGATCGTCGCAACCCGATCAGATTGCCATTCGGCTGATCCACGCGCCTGGGGAGCCGCTCCAGACGTTCACGTATGCCGAGTTGCTCCATCTGGCCCGGGCGGGTTCTCTGGGTTACCGGATTCATGGCCTTGGGGCCGGAGAGACCGTCATTCTCTGCCTGCCGACGGGTGCGGCCCTGATCGCTGCGCTGCTGGGAGCCTTCTGGGCAGGTGTCATCCCAACGGTGATGGCACCGGTGCAGGCCGATCTCCTGCGCCAGTGTCGCCGGCGCTGCCAGGTTCTCAACGCCAGGGCGATCGTCTCCGATCTGGCCTTGGAAACCCCCCCCGCCCCTCTGCTCCGGTCGGAGACCTTCGTTCCGCCGGCATACGAACTGGAGGGGAACCCCTTTGAGCCCCACCAGGCCGACGCGATCGCCTACGTGCAATTCAGCTCCGGGTCCACCGGAGACCCCAAGGGAATCGCCCTGTCCTGGTCATCGATCACGACCAACATCACCGGCATGCTGGATCGGCTCACCCGGGAGTCGTTCCGCCGCACCCTCTCCTGGTTGCCTCTGTTCCATGACATGGGACTGTTCGGCGGCTTGCTGTCCCCGCTGTATTCGGGCGGCTGCGTGTATCTGATGGACTCCTCCCAGTTCGCCCGCCATCCGCCCCGCTGGATCCGCCTGTTGTCCGAGCACCGCTGCACCCTGGCGGTGTCTCCACCATCGTCTCTGCTGGCCGTGCTTCGACTGCTCGAGCGGCGGCCGCTGGTCGATGTCGATCTCAGTGCCGTGGAGCAGTTCGTGGTCGGAGCCGAACTGGTCTCCAACCAGCTTCTGGAGCTGTACCAGAAGGTGCTGGTGGGCACCTGCTCGGCCAGAGTTCATGCCCTACGGCCGGTCTATGGCCTGGCCGAATCCACCCTGGCCGTCTGTATCCCCCGGCCCGGTTCCTCTCCCGGCGTCGACTGGATCGATGCGGTCCGCGTGATGGCCCAGGGCCAGGCCGATCCGCTTCCCCCCGGGCAGGAGGGCGCTCTTGCGGTGATCTCCACCGGCTCCGGCCTGGCCAGGCACGACCTAGAGATCCGTGACTCCACCGAGCGGCGGGTGGCTGAACGCACAGTTGGACGCATCTGGATCCGAGGCCCATCGATCATGTCCGGCGTGTATGGCCCCGAGGGGTATCGCCCCAGGCAGGAGGCCTGGCTCGACACCGGAGACCGGGGTTATCTCCTCGCCGGCCAGTTGTACGTCCTCGGCCGAGACAAGGATCTCATCATCAAGCAGGGGCGATCGATCTCGCCGGATCACCTCGAGGACATCGCCCGGGCCTGCCCCGGTGTCCGGCGGGTCATCGCCGTCGGGGACTACTGCGTTGACCGGTCGACCGATCGCCTCGTGCTGCTGGTGGAGTGCCAGCACACGGAGACGGCCGCCGGCCCGCGGGATCGGCTGAGGCTGGCCCTGCGCTCGAGCCTCACCGCCCATGGCTTCGAGCTAGATGAGGTGCGGTTTGTCCCCCGGAACGCCCTGCCGTTGACGACCAGCGGCAAGCCCAGGCGCTCCGAGGCGAAAGCCCGCTTCCTTCAGCCGCTCCGTTCCGGCCCGGCCAGCGAGGGCTGAGGTGACCCACTTCCCGGGCGGCCGCTCCGAGTTCCTCGAGAGCCTCAACGACTGTCTGCCCGTCTGGGCCGGGGCCTGCCCGGACCGCCTGGCCTTCGAGTTCATCGCTCCCGCCGGAGGAACCAGCCAGACGATCAGCTATGGAGCCCTGCAGCGGCGGGTTCAGGCCACGGCTGGGGGCCTCCAGGAACGGTTGCCGGCGGGCGAGCGGCTGCTGCTGATGTTCCCGGCCGGCCTCGATTTTCTCGTCGCCCTGCTCGGCTGTTTCCAGGCCGGCCTGATCGCCGTTCCGGTCGTCCCCCCCCCCCACCCACGCAGCCTGCAGCCCCTGCAGGCGATCCAGCGGGACAGTTCCTCGTCCCACCACCTCAC
>CAYGQY010000041.1:0-9480 GCA_964352195.1 uncultured bacterium | reverse complement strand
TGCTGGTCCCCGCTGGCCAGGCCGAGAGGATGGACGCCGCCCTGGAGGGGGCCGCGACGACCTCCATGGAGGACGACTTCACGGTTCGTTTCACTCAGCTGGCCCGGGGGCTTCTACCATCAGCTTTCAGCCGTGCTTGCTCACGCCAGCCGTGACCAGTTTCTTGACCGCTGAACGGGTGGAGCACGAGCCCCCCAGCCACGACACCCGTCGGCTGAGATTGTTCAGCGGCACCTCCAACCCGGCCCTGGCCCGGGAGATCGGTGCGTACCTGGGCGTGCCGGACGGTCCACGGGTGATCAAGCGCTTCGCCGATGGTGAGCTCTACATCCAGATCCAGGAATCGATCCGCGGCTGTGATGTCTTCCTGATTCAGCCCACCTGCGCTCCGGTGAACGATCACCTGATGGAGCTGCTGATCATGGTGGACGCCTGCCGGCGCGCCTCGGCCCGCCAGATCACGGCGGTGGTTCCCTACTACGGCTATGCCCGTGCCGACCGCAAGACAGCGGGACGGGAATCGATCACCGCCAAGCTGGTGGCCAACCTCCTGGTCACCTCCGGTGTCGATCGGGTGCTGGCCATGGACCTGCATTCCTCCCAGATCCAGGGTTATTTCGACATCCCCTGTGATCACATCTACGGCTCCCCCGTACTGGTGGATTACCTCTCCACCCGCGACCTGGGCGCAGTGGTGGTGGTGTCGCCGGATGTGGGGGGGGTGGCCCGGGCCCGGGCCTTCGCCAAGCAGATGCATGATGCCCCGCTGGCGATCATCGACAAGCGCCGCTTCGGCCACAACGTGGCCGAGAGTCTCACGGTGATCGGGGATGTGGCCGACAAGACGGCGATCCTGATCGACGATATGATCGACACTGGCGGCACGATCTGCCAGGGAGCACGGCTGCTGCGTCAGCGCGGCGCCTGCCGGGTGCTGGCCTGTGCCACCCATCCGGTCTTCTCGGGGCAGGCGATCGAGCGGCTCTCCGAACCGGGGCTGTTCGAGGAGGTGCTGGTCACCAACAGCATTCCGATCAGCGACGAGCGCCATTTCCCCCAGCTGCAGGTGCTGTCGGTGGCCAACATGCTCGGCGAAGCGATCTGGCGGATCCATGAGGAGAGCTCGGTGAGCTCGATGTTCCGCTGACGGGATGGAGCTGATCCGGTCGGCTTGCGCTCCCGGCTTGCTTGGGTAACGTCCAGCGTCGTGTCCCAGCCCTATCGCAATCCCCTCCCTTCTTTCCGATCCCCGTCCCCTTGAACCGTCTTCGGCCAGGACCCGTCTCCGGCGGGCCCTGCCGGCCCTGGTCACGGTGGCGCTCACCACCGCCCTGCAGGCCCTGGCCGCGCTGCCGGCCCTGGCGGCCAGCCAGAGGGTGGGGGTATGGCTCACCAACAGTCCCAGCCGGCTCTACTACGACCCCGCCCTGATTGAGCGGGCGGTGGAGCAGATGGCCGCCGCCGGCGTCAACACCCTCTATCCGAACGTCTGGAGCCGCGGCACCACCTTCCATCAGAG
Source organism: uncultured bacterium (assembly GCA_964352195.1). Classification (GTDB taxonomy): domain Bacteria; phylum Cyanobacteriota; class Cyanobacteriia; order PCC-6307; family Cyanobiaceae; genus CAYGQY01. The sequence continues at coordinate 7,961 of CAYGQY010000041.1, read as the reverse complement.
CCGATTCGCACCGATGGAGCCGAAGCTCCGGCAGGTCAATCCTTCGCTCGATCCGATCTGCCGCATCACCAAGGCCGGTCAGCGCCGGGGCATGAAGGTGATTCCCTGGTTCGAATACGGCCTGATGGAGCCGGCCGACGCCGAGGTGGTGCGGCGCCACCCGGAGTGGGTGCTGAAACGCCGCGACGGCTCCACCCTCTACGCCATGCACGGCGCGAATCTCAAGACGTCCCCGCTGCGGGATCTGCGGGTCTGGCTCAACCCGGCCCATCCCGGGGTGCGCGAGCGGGTCCTGGGCCTGATCGGGGAGATCGTCACCCGTTGCGGGGTGGATGGCATCCAGCTCGACGACCATTTCGCCTGGCCCGTGGAACTCGGCTACGACGCCTACACCCGGGGGCTCTACCGGCAGGACAAGGGCCGTGAACCGCCCGACAACTACACCGACCGGGAGTGGATGACCTGGCGACGTCAGCAGCTCACGGGCCTGCTGCGCGCCCTGCGCAGCGATCTGCGACGCAATCGCAGTGGTGCCGTGATCAGTCACTCCCCCGGCCCATTCCGCTTCGCCTACAACCACTGGCTGCAGGACTGGGAGATTTGGGCCCTCGGCGAACTCGTCGATGAGCTGGTGGTCCAGAACTACGCCTATTCCGTGGCCGGCTTCACCAAGGACCTCAGCCAGGCGGCGCTGGTCAAGGCCCGCCGCTGGGGCATGCCGATCCAGATCGGGGTGCTGGCCGGTTTCGGCGGACGAACCACGGCCACCCCGGTGCTGAAGCAGAAGGTGGAGCAGGTCTCCAGGAGAGGGATGGGCGTCATCTACTTCTACTGGGAGGGCCTCTGGGGAGTCCATGCCGGCCGGGAGGGGGGATCGGCCCGCCAGGCCTTCTTCGGTCGGCTGCACCAGTTGCTGTATCCCGATCCCTATCCCCGCAGTTCCCGGCCGAGACTCTGATCCACCACCTCGCTGGTGTTGGAGGAGAGCGTCCCGGCGGCCAGGAGCTCCAGGGCGTCCCGCATCCGTTCCCGCCGCACCGGGCCGTAGCTCTGCCAGCGGCAGAAGAGCTTGGCCAGCCGTGAGGCGGTGATCGGGTTGCGGCCGTCGAGCCAGGCGATCCGCTCGGCCATGAAGCGGTAGCCGCTGCCGTCGAGGGCATGGAAGACCGGAGCGTTCCCGGCCAGGCCGCCGAGCACGGCTCGCACCGAATTCGGGGCGGCGGGGTCGAAGCGGGGATGCTGCAACAGGGCCTCCACCCGGCTCAGTCCATCGGCGAAGGGGGCGCTGGCTTCGAGGGCGAACCAGGCGTCCAGGATCACCGGCCGCTCCTGCCAGCGCTCCAGGAAGGCGGCCATCGCCTCCTCCCGCTCCGGGCAGGCCAGGGGCTGCAGGGCCCGCAGGCCGGCCCGCGCCAGGGTCATCGAGGATCCCGTCACCGCCGTGGCCGCCTCCTTCCGGATCGCCGGATCGCCGGCGGCGGCCCGCCACGCCCAGATCACCCCGGTGAGCTGACGATCGCCACTGCCCTGGGGCCAGGGCAGGTCCCACTGGGGCCGGCAGCGGTGCAGCTCAGCCAGTAGCACGGTGGAGAGGGCCTCGCCGAACCGGGCCTCCAGGCCCCGCAGGGCGGCGAACAGGGCCGGTGGATCGGGCACCTCCATGGCTTCCTCCAGTTCCGCGGATCCCGGCAGGGCCAGCAGAGCGCAGCGGTTGGCCTCCGAGAGGGACCCGTCCTGGAGGATGCGCCCGAACGCCGCGATCAACCCCTCCTCGAGCTCCTCGTCCCGCTGGCCGGTGGCCCGTTGCTGCACCACCTCCCGCAGCAGGGCCTGGCCGGCATCCCAGCGGGCGAACGGCTCCCCATCGCAGGCCAGCAGGTGCAGCAGCTCGGTGGGGGGGCGCTCGATCTCGAGCCGCACCGGAGCCGAAAAGCCCCGCAGCAGCGACAGGGCCGGCGGATGGCTGTGGGGGGCGAGACCCTCGAAGCGCAGCGTCTGCTCCTCCCGCTCGATCACGAGCAGACGGCTGTGGGGGCCCCAGGAAGGGTCCAGTCGGGCGCGCTCGGCCTGCTCCGCGCTCTCCTCCGCCAGCCGGAGGGGAATGGGCTCCCCCCCCTGATCCACCAGTCCCAGCACCAGGGGGATCACCACGGCGGACTTCTCGTCCTGCCCAGGGGTGGGTGGAGTGTGCTGGGTCACGGTCAGCGTCAAGGCTCCGGTCTCGGCGTCCCAGTCCCGCAGCATCCGCAGCACTGGCGTGCCCGCCTGGCTGTACCAGAGCCGGAAGCGATCGAAGTCGACCTTGGCGGCGCCGGGGTTGCCATCCCGCATCGCCTGCAGGAAGTCGTCGCAGGTGGCGGCTGTGCCGTCGTGGCGTTTGACGTAGAGCGCCATGCCGCGTTGGAAGCCATCTGAACCCAGCAGCGTCTGCAGCATGCGGATCAGCTCCGCTCCCTTTTCATAGATGGTTGTGGTGTAGAAGTTGTCGATCGCCAAATAGTGGTCGGGCTGAACGGGATGGGCTGTGGGACCGCCATCCTCACGGAACTGGGTGTTGCGCAGAACCGATACATCTTCAATTCTTTTCACGGCAGCTGAATGAAGATCCGCCGTGAAACTCTGATCCCGGAAGACGGTCAGGCCTTCCTTAAGCGAGAGTTGGAACCAGTCACGGCAGGTGATGCGGTTGCCAGTCCAGTTGTGGAAATATTCATGGGCGATCACACTTTCGATACGCTCCAGCTCTGCGTCGGTGGCCGTGGCAGCATCGGCGAGAACCAGCTTGGAATTGAATATATTGAGGCTCTTGTTCTCCATCGCGCCCATGTTGAAATGGCGCACGGCTACGATGTTGAATTCATCGAGGTCGTATTCCAGCCCGTAGACCTGCTCATCCCAGGCCATCGCACGCTTCAGCGAAGCCATGGCGTGGCCAGTGAACGCGGCGTCGCCTGGCTCCACATGGAGGCGCAACTGCACGGTCCGGCCGCTGGAAGTGATGAAGTGATCGCGCACCTCCTCCAGGCGACCCGCCACCAGGGCGAACAGGTAGGAGGGTTTGGGCGTGGGGTCGTCCCAGATGGCGTAGTGCCGGCCGTCTTCGGCGGAGGGACCCGGCAGCGCGCCGCTCTCCTGGCAGTTGCCATTGGAGAGGAGCACCGGGCAGCTGTCACGGTCGGCTTCGATCCGCACCCGGAAGCGACTCAGCACATCCGGGCGATCCGGGTGGAAGGTGATGCGGCGAAATCCTTCCGCCTCGCACTGGGTGGTGAACATCCCGCCGCTGACGTACAGCCCTTCGAGGCTGGTGTTGACCTGGGGATGGATCCGTACCCGGCTGCGGAGCACGAAGGGGCCGCTGGGCGGGGCGTCGATGCGGAGCTGATCGCCATCGAGCCGGTAGTGCTCCCCGCCCAGGGGGGCTCCATCGAGGTCCAGCTCGAGCAGTTCCAGAGCCGCCCCCTGCAGCAGCAGGGGTGGCGCCGACCCGGCCGGCGCCCCGACGGCGGCCGGGTCGAAGGCCAGCCAGGCCTCCACCTCGGCATGGCCATGGAAGAGCCGCACCGTCAGGTCCGTCCGCTTGAGGTTGTAGGGGAAGGGGCGGTAGTCAGCCAGCCGCACAAGGTGCATCGGGCCCGGAAGCAACGGGCTCCGATCCTGGCGCCCCGTCACCCCGGGCGAGGAGGGGGCCCCAGCGCCTCACCAGGGCAGCGGTGCACGCCCCTGGCCCGTATTGCAGCCCACCTGGGACCCGAGCAGGGCCCCCAGGGGCACCGCCCAGGTGCGTCCGTCCTGACGGGAGGCGGCATAGCCGATTCCGCCGCCGAGCACACCGCCCACCAGCCGGCCGATCGAGCAGCGTTGCTGCTGGGCCTGGGCCTCCTGCCAGCTCATGGGCCCCGGCTGCACCTGGGCGTATGGAACCGGGGCCGCGTAGTCCTGGTAGGGGGCGGCGGGCCAGTTGCGCACCGGAACGGCGGGTCCCGGACTCACCCGCACCGGTTGGTAGACAGGCACCATCTGGTAGACGGGGGCGTACGGATTGGCGGCGGCGTGGCCAGGCAGCAGCAGGGCGATCCCTCCCAGCCCCGCGGCCAGCAGGAGAGAAGGGTGGAGGGGACGGAAGGACACCATGGCGGTCACAGGCGGAGGTCAGCCCCGAAGGGGTGCCATCAGCAAAGCGGCGAGGCCTGCCTGAACTGCGACTGCCGCGCCGGCGGATGTGTCCGGATGCATCCTCTCCCGGAGCGGGCCCCGCTCAGGGGGTGCGGGCCGGCGGGGCGGCGGGGCCACTCTCCTCCTGTTTGAGGGCCTCCTCCACCGATTGGGTGACATCGGCGGGCACCAGTTTCGGGCAGAGCTCCACGGCTCCGAGCACGGCTGAATTCACCGAGCCGCGGCGCAGCTCCTCGATGCTCAGGGGCTGGTCCCCCACCTGGCGGATCTGCCCGCCGTGCTGCCCCTGAATGAGCTGGGCAATCGTTTCGCCGGCGATGGGGGCGGCCTTGTCGAAGGGCACATCGGCTCCCAGGGCGATGCAGACGTTAACTGCGGCAATCCTGGTGTAGAGAGACATCTCGGCATCCGTGGCCGGCGCCGCCTCGGCCCCCGGGGCAACCAGACCCAGCGGCAGAAGCAGGGAGGCAGCCACCAGCAGGGGCTGGATCCGGTGTGGCGTGAGGCGCAACGTCTGAACCGTCATGAAGTCCCCATGCTGCTGCACAGCCGGCGTCGATCAATCGATCACCAACGGCACACCGGCCTCCTCCAGGCGGAGTTCGTGGTGATTTTCGGCCAGTTCCAGCTCGCCGTCGCGCCAGGAGTAGATCGACCGGGTCCGATAGCGGTCCTGATCCACGAGCCGGATGTGATCGAGGACATCCCAGTCCCGCTGATGGGATTCGAAGGTGAGCGCGTGCTCGTCCACCTGGCGGATCTGGGATCGGATCGGGGCGCTGCCGTGGTATCCCGAGCTGCGCCGGAGCTGGTGGCCGCAGAGATAGGCCGTCATGCTGCCCGCCGCCACCTGGCTGGTCTGCCGCTCGAAGAAGCCGCAATCCCGTTCGGGCCACCACGAGAACCGATAGGCAGCTTCCCCCTCCACCGGCTCGTCGAAACGCTCGATCCGCAGCAGCATGTCGACCCGCTCGGCGGCTTCCTGATCCCGGAAGAAGTAGACGCGCCGGGAGCGCCACAGGCCCAGGTTACGGGAGAACCAGCGCTTGAGGCTGCTGTCCAGCTGAATCCGGCTCGGTTCCCCCCGTCGGGCGGGCTGAGCGGGGGTGTGTGTCTTGGCCCGATCCGCGCTGGAGGTCATCGTGGCCGGCCGCGGATCGGGGATCTTCCCCTTGTCATAGCGGTGGCGCGGGGTTGCGGGTTGAACCCATAGGGTGAAGCCCACCTTCCGGGTCTCGACACGGTGACTGCTGCGGGGGAAACCAGCCCCACCATCCCGGCTTCCCCGGAGGGGGATTCCCCGCGGAACAGGCCGCTGAAGCTGCTGTTGGTCGCGGCACCCCACCATCTCGCCTCGGCCGACCTGCGCGGGGTGCTCAGCTACCTCGACGGCAACGACTGTGGATTCGACATCAGTTTGAGCGTGGCCGATCCCTCCAAGCAGCCGGAGCTGCTGGAGCTCTACCGCCTGGTGGCGACACCGGCGCTGGTCAAGCTGGAACCGCCCCCCTGTCAGGTCTTCGCGGGCAACACCGTTCTCGAGCAGCTCAAGGGCTGGTTGCCCCGTTGGCAGCAGCACGGGGTGGTCAGCGATCTGGGCATGACCCTGCGACCCGCCGAACGGGATGGCAGTCGCACCCAGCGGGAGCTGCAGCTGGAAGACCAGGTGCTGGTGCTGCGCCAGGAGAATGAAACCCTGGCCGAGCGGTTGCGGGTGCAGGAGCGTCTGCTGCGGATGGTGGCCCATGAGCTGCGCACACCGCTCACGGCGGCCAAGCTGGCCCTGCAGAGCCTCCAGCTCGGTCAGATCGACAACAGTCGCTGCCGCGACGTGCTCGACCGGCGTCTCCATGACATCGAACTCCTGTCGATGGATCTGCTTGAGGTGGGCACCACCCGCTGGGAGGCCCTGTTCAATCCCCAGCGTCTGGCCCTGGCTCCGGTGGCTGCCGAGGCGATCCTCGAGCTGGAGAAACTCTGGGTGGGCCGCAACCTGAATCTCGTGACGGCGATCCCCGCCGATCTTCCCGACGTCTTCGCCGACCAGCGCCGGATGCGGCAGGTGCTGCTGAACCTGCTGGAGAATGCCCTCAAGTTCACTCCGGAGGGGGGGCAGGTGACCCTCTCCCTGCTCCATCGCACCCGTCAGTGGGTGCTGATCCGGGTCTGTGACACGGGCCCGGGTATTCCTCCCGAGGAACAGGAGCGCATCTTCCTGGAGCGGGTCCGCTTGCCCCAGACCTCGGCCACCACCTCCGGCTACGGCGTCGGGCTCTCGGTCTGTCGCCGCATCGCCGATGTGCACGGGGGCCGGATCTGGGTGGTCTCGAAACCGGGAGAGGGAGCCTGTTTCCACGTGAGCGTGCCGGTGTGGACCGGGCAGAACTCGCCAGGCCAGTCCCAGCCTTGACGAAGGGACACTCCGACCCGTAGCGTCCACCCATCGGTGGAGCCGGCCCAGAGTGCCCAACCCCGGTGGCCTCGCCCCCATCGTCTAGAGGCCTAGGACACCTCCCTTTCACGGAGGCGACAGGGGTTCGAATCCCCTTGGGGGTATCACGACCACTGCAGATCATCGGCCCATTCGGATTCAGGTCATTCCGCTTTCAGGATCAAGAAGGCTGAAAGATTTCCCCATCAGCCGGCCTGCAACACACCCAATCGTGCCGGTAATGCCGCATTCTCCGCTGAAGGATTCCATCGAGGAATCCTTCAGCGGAGAATGCAAATCCCTCCGCGCAGCCACGGCTGACCTGGCGCGGCGATGCTGCCCGGGTCCAGCGTGGGGTCCGCCGCCGGGGCTCGGGCTCAGCCCCTCCCCAGGCCGGGCTCAGCAGCCTGCGGTGGAGCTGCGGCGCAGGGCTTCCCGCTGCACGGAGCGGAGATTGGCGGCCAGATCCTCCCGCAGGCGCTGCTCGATCAGGCCGATGGGCATCCCGGGACGTCCCTGGACGGTGAGTTCGTAGAGCAGGCGGCTGCCGATCGGGTCGTCGCCAATCTGCCAGGACCCTTCAAACCGGCGGAAATCCCCCTGCAGCATAATGAAACTGAGCAGGCCCTCGCCCCGCTGCTCCCGCAATTCCAGTTCGACCCGTGCCGAGAAGCGCAGCCCGCAGAACTGCTGGCAGCCCACCTGCTCCAGGCCGACCCGGTCCCCTCGGCGCCAGAGCAGGCGGGAGGAATCCAGGTTGGGGATGAATCGGCTGAGGTTCTCGTAGTCGGTCAGAACCGTCCAGATCAGCTCCGGCGGAAGGCTCAGCCTCAGTTGCACCGCCAGCCGGCGGGTGCCTTGCGGCAGGCGCTCCATGTCCTGCTGGATGGTGTCAAGGCTGCAACTGTCCTGGATCGGAACCAGCGCTGGAGGGGACACGGATGGAAGAACCGAGTGTTGCGCCAAGTTGTGGAGAACGCTGGATTCGGGGCAGGGCGGACGGGTCGGGCCACAGCTGCCCGACAAACCTAGCCGCAATGCCTGGAATTGGGTTCGCAAAGGCCGACGGTCCGTCAGGGGGGGGAGCAAAGAGAGTGCCTATGATCGGCGCGCCTTTTCCGGAGACAGTGGATTCGATGCGCATCTCGACAGCAGCGCTCCGTCAGTCCGATGCCCGCATGTTCACCCTGGTGGTCGAGGGGCTTCAGACGGCTGCCACGCGCACGGCCGAGAGGCGCTTCACCATCCCGCTCTCCCGGATGCAGGCCACCCTTCGTCTGATCAATCAGCTGGGTGGCCGCCTCCTTTCGGTAACGCCCGCCGGCCAGGATCCTGCCGTCCCGGCTCCCCAGGC
>CAYGQY010000040.1:0-9566 GCA_964352195.1 uncultured bacterium | reverse complement strand
CTTCCGCCTGCGGCTGCCCCCCAGCCTGGAGCTGGGGCCCCGGTCCGGGCCCTAGGAGGCCAGGGCAGCCAGGGCCATCAGACCAAGGCTCAGGCTGTCGGTCCACTCCACACAGGCGCCGTAGCTGTCGCCGCTGTGGCCGCCGAAACGACGGCCGAGCCCGAGGGGAACCAGCAGGGCGGGCACGAGCCCCAGCCAGCCCTGCCACGACCAGTCCAGGGCCCCGGCCGCCAGAGTCAGGAGCGGCAGCAGCAGCAGCGTGGGGCGCAGCTCCCGGGCCAGCCCCAGCCAGTGCTGACGGTGGAATCCAGCGGAGCCCCCCGGGCGCAGATAGGGAAACCACTGCAGGGCCAGGAGCGGCGCGATGCGACCCCACACCGCCACCCACAGCAGGGCCGCGACCAGCTGGGGCCCCTGGGCCAGATCCGCCAGGGTGAGCAGCGCCGCGGCCCGCAGCAGCAGCACCAGCACCAGCGCCTGCACCCCGGCGGCACCGACGCGGCTGTCTGCCATCGCCTCCAGGGCCCGCTCCCCGGCCGCGAGTCCGTCGGCGGTGTCCATCACCCCGTCGGCATGGAGGCCGCCGCTGAGCCAGAGGCCGGCGGCCAGCACCAGGGCCACCTGGGCACCCGCCGGCAGGATCCAGGTGGTGGCCAGCCAGAGCAACCCCTGCAGAGCGCCCAGCACCAGGCCGATCCAGGGGGCGAAGCGGGCGATGCGCTCGAAGCGGGGGGGCGGCCAGGGCCAGGCGGGAAGCACCGAATAGAACACCCAGGCCCCGGCGAGATCCCGCAGCCAGGCCGGTCGGGGCGAGGGTGTGGTCATGGTCGGGATCGGGGCCGGAGTTCACCCCCTAGGTTCAAGCCGGATCCGCCCACGCCACCGTGACCCGCGCCACCGTGACCGGCAGCGCCGCCGAGGCGGTCCCGTTCCGCTTCGAGCGCACGGCCCACTGCCCGGACACCCGGGCCCGCTGCGGCTGCTTTCACACCCCCCATGGACCGGTGGAGACGCCCCGGTTCATGCCGGTGGGAACCCTGGGCACGGTGAAGGGGATCACTCCCGCCCAGCTGGTGGCCACCGGGGCCCGGATGGTGCTGGCCAACACCTACCACCTGCATCTGCAGCCGGGGGAGGAGGTGGTGGCCGAGGCGGGAGGCCTGCATCGCTTCATGGGCTGGAGCGGACCCCTGCTGACGGATTCTGGCGGGTTCCAGGTGTTCAGCCTCGCGGACCTCAACACGATCAATGACGACGGAGTGGTGTTCCGCTCCCCCCGGGACGGCAGTCGGATCAGCCTGACGCCGGAGCGTTCGATGGAGATCCAGATGGCGCTCGGGGCCGATGTGGTCATGGCCTTCGACCAGTGTCCCCCCTTTCCGGCCAGCGAGAACGATGTGGCGGAGGCGAGTCGACGCACCCAGGCCTGGCTGGAGCGCTGCCGCCGTGTGCACAACCGCCCGGATCAGGCCCTGTTCGGCATCGTGCAGGGGGGAGTCCATCCCCGGCTGCGGGAGGAGTCGGCCCGGGCGGTGGCGGCGATGGACCTGCCCGGCATCGCCATCGGCGGCGTCAGCGTCGGGGAACCGATGGAGGCCATGCATCGCATCGTGCGGCAGGTGACACCCCTTCTGCCGGAGGATCGGCCCCGCTATCTGATGGGGGTGGGCAGCCTGCGGGAGATGGCCCTGGCGGTGGCCCAGGGCATCGATCTGTTCGACTGCGTGCTGCCCACCCGGCTGGGCCGCCATGGCACGGCGTTGGTGGGGGGTGAACGCTGGAATCTGCGCAACGCCCGGTTCCGGCACGATCACAGCCCCCTCGATCCCCGCTGTCCCTGTCCGGCCTGCCTGCACCACAGCCGCGCCTACCTCCACCATCTCGTCCGCAGCGAGGAACTGCTGGGCCGCATCCTGCTCAGCCTGCACAACCTCACCCACCTGATCCGCTTCACCACGGCGATGACCACGGCCATCCGAACGGGCTGTTTTTCAGAGGATTTCACTCCCTGGAAGGCCGCTTCCCCGGCCTTCCACACGTGGTAACGTCCAGCCCTAACCAGCTGTCACCGCCCAGGGATGGTTCTCTCCACGCTGATCGCCGCCACGTCCCTGGCCCAGCTGCCCGAGGCTTACCAGGCCTTCGGTCCCCTGGTCGACATCCTGCCGATCATCCCGCTCTTCTTCCTGCTCCTGGCCTTCGTCTGGCAGGCCTCCGTGGGCTTCCGCTGAGCCCCTACCGGCGGCGCTCGCCCCGCCGCAGCACCTCCCAGGCAAAGGCCGGCAGCACCAGCATGCGCCGCCAGCGAGCCGGCTCCTGAATCAGCCGGTACAACCATTCAATCTGCAGCAGGCCCATCCAGGCGGGGGCCCGTCGCTTCATGCCGGCCCACACGTCGAAGCTGCCTCCCACCCCCATCCAGAGGCCGGGTTGGCCGCGGTGCAGGCGCCCGATCCACAGTTCCTGGCGGGGCACCCCCAGGGCGGCCAGCACCAGATCGGGCCTGGCCGCCAGCAGCTCCCCCTCGAGGCGGCTCCAACCGTCTCCACTGAGATAGCCGTGGCTGGCGATCACCAGGGTCAGGTCCGGCAGCCGCCGGGCCAGCCGGGCCACGAGGGTGTCCATCACCTCCGGGCTCGCCCCCACCAGGGCCACGCGCCAGGCCCGGGTCGCGGCATGGACCAGGAGACGATCGGCCAGTTCGATGCCCGGGCTGCGCTGCACGCGACAGCCCTGGAGGCCCAGCGCCCAGACCGCCCCCGCCCCGTCGGGGATCACCAGCTCAGCGGCGGCGATGGCGGCGCCGAGCTGGGGGTCGGCCCGGGCCGCCATCGTCATCTCGGCGTTGAGGGTCACGATCTGGCCGCCGCCGCGACCGTGCAACTCCAGCGCCGCCCCGAACACGTCGGCGCAGACATCGATGGGCACTCCGAGAATGGTGGTGCGCGCTGCCGGGGAGCCCGATGGGAGGCCTGGAGCTGATTCCGTCACCATCACTGCCTTGGGCCAGGTCGGCCGCGGGGGAGAATCAAGCGAGAGTACCGACGTTCCTGCCGCCGGAAGGCGCCCAGCGACGCACCTGCAACCACAGCGAATGGGGATCTGCGCGGGATGACCGACGTCTTGAGCACCGCTCGGCTCGGCGAGACACCCCCGCCCGAAGCCATGGCCCCCCGGCAACTGGCCCCGGAGGAGGCCCGGGAGCTGCTGCTGCGGCTGGATCGGTCGATCGAGCGGGTGGTGCTGGCCCGGCAGCATCCGATCAGCGGGCTGCTGCCGGCCAGCACCGCCCACACCGTCCACGGCAACTACGGCGACGCCTGGGTGCGCGACGGGGTGTATTCCATCCAGTGCGTCTGGGGACTGGCCCTGGCCCACCGCCGGCTGGACGGGCCCTCGACGCGGGTGTACGAGCTGGAGCAGCGGGTGCGGCAGCTGATGCGTGGCCTGCTCACCGCCATGCTTCGCCAGGCCCGGAAGGTGGAGCGGTTCAAACACAGCCTCGACCGGCATGACGCCATCCACGCCAAGTTCGACACCGCCAGCGGGGATCCGGTGGTGGCCGACGATGGCTGGGGCCACCTGCAGCTGGACGCCACCGCCCTCTACCTGCTCCAGCTGGCCCAGCTGACCCGGGCCGGCCTGGTGGTGGTGCAGAGTCGCGCCGAGGCCGACTTTCTCCAGAACCTCGTCTATTACGTGGCCCGCGCCTACCGGGTGGCCGACTACGGCATCTGGGAGCGGGGCGACAAGGGAAACCACGGCGAACCGGAGCGCAACGCCAGCTCGATCGGCCTGGTCAAGGCGGCCCTCGAGGCCCTCGACGGGCTGGATCTCTACGGTCCCCACGGGGACGGGAGCTGCCGCCTGCAGATCCCCCAGGACGCCATCGTCCGCCTGCGGCGGGCGCTGCAGGCCCTGCTGCCCCGGGAGTCGGCCAGCAAGGAGGTGGACAGCGCCTGCCTGGCGGTGATCGGCTATCCCGCCTGGGCGGTGGAGGACCACCAGCTGGTGGAGCGCACGCGGGCCAAGATCCGCCGCGACCTGGGCGGCGCCTACGGCTACAAGCGCTTCCGCCGCGACGGCCACCAGACCCTGGTGGAAGACCACACCCGGCTCCACTACGAGCGGGAGGAACTGGCCCAGTTCGAGGCGATCGAATGCGAGTGGCCCCTGTTCTTCGCCTACGAACTGGTCACCGCCTGCTGCGAAGGCCGCTGGAGCGAAGCCTGGGGCTGGAGACGGCGGCTGGAGGCGGTGAGCGTGGAGGTGGAGGGGGTGCCGCTGTTGCCGGAGCTCTACCTGGTGCCACCGGAGGCGGTGGAGCGGGAGCGGCGCCAGCCGGGCAGCCAGCCACGCCAGCCGAACGCCAACGTGCCCCTGCTCTGGACCCAGAGCCTCACCTGGCTGGGCGACCTGCTGCTCCATGGCCTGCTGACACCGGAGGACATCGACCCGAGCGGGCGGCGCCAGCCGGCGCCCCTCGGCGCCGAACGGGTGCTGGTGGCCCTGGCGCCCGCCACCGCCGCCATGGCGACGGCCCTGGAGGCGGCCGGGCTGCCCGTGAGCCGGGGGAGCGGGCGGGTGCGGATCGCCAGCTCGATGGAGCTGGCCCAGCGGATGGGCCAGGTGGGGGCCAACGGGCGGCTCGGCCTCAGCGGCCTGCCGCCGGTACGGATGGAGACGATGGCCACCGCCCGCCTCTACCGCTGCCCCACTCCGGAGGGAACCGAGCTGGTCGCCTACCTGCCGACGGTGCTGGAGGAGGGCACCTTCTACCTGGCCGATGACCCGGACCAGCTGGCCGACACGGTGGTCAGCGAGCTGCGGGTGCTGCAGCGCCAGTGGCGCGGCCAGGGGCTGCCCCTGCTGGTGATCCCCCTGGCCGACGGGCCCTTCCAGCGGGATCCGGCCGCCCTGATCAGGCTCGGCGAGGCCCTGCGGAGCTCCGAACTCGCCGGGGTACCGGTGTGGCTCGACAGTCTCGACGTCCTCTGCGAGCAGGCCTGCCAGGTGGAGCTGCCCGCCCTGAAGGTCGGCGTGTCCGCACCGGGCACCGTCGCGGCGCCCCGGGTCCTGCTGAACAGCACCAGGCAGCAGCCGCTCACCATCCAGCAGGAGCAGGAACTGGAGGACATCCCGATCCCCGATCTGGCCCAGCGGCTCTGGCGCAGCACCTCCCTGCCGGAGCAGGCGGAAGTGCTCGAGCAGCTGGACCGGCGGCTGGGGCCCAGCGCGATTCTGCAGGGACCCTCCAGCACCGGGCCGGTGAAGCTGCGGGCCCTGGTGGAGGAGATCTACCGCCGGGGCCTCGCCGAGGCCGACTGGAACGTGGTGCGCCGCTGCGCGGGGGTGATGCAGCTGGTCCATCCCCAGCTGGAGGATGCCCTCACCGATCTGCTGGTGCGCCAGAAGCAGGTGGTGGTGGGCCGCAACTACACCCGCGAGTCGGTGATCAGCCAGCCCCAGGGCAGCGCCATGATCGGCGTGATGATCCGCCGCTTCAGCGGCGAGGATGGCCGGGAGGGGATGCTCCAGCAGGAACTGCTGCTGGCCCTCGATGGCCTGGCCCGGCTGGAACCCTCCCTGCTCAGCGGCAGTCTCACCATTCAGCTCGGACAGTTGCTGCTGCTGCTCACCGGCGAGCTGGCGACCGAGCGGGATCTCGCCCCCGACGACGCCTTCGAGGCCCTCTGCGATCTGCCGCCCCACGCCATCAGGCGCCGCCTGCGGGCCGTGCTGGTGGATGGGGAACACGCGCGTCAGGCCCTGCGCCGCAAGGAACAGCTCCACATCAGCGGCCGGGTGCGCTGGGAAGTACCCGACCCGCTCGACGATCTGCCCCGCGGCAGCGGCTGCGGCTGGCTGCAGCAGCGACAGCGCCTGGGGGCCCTCCAGCGTGTGCCCCGCGATTTCTATGCCGGCATCTGGGATCTGCTGCACCACTGCCGCGGCCTGGTGATCGGCGACAAGCTGGAGCGCCGCAACCGGCTTGAAAGCGCCCCCCTGCTCTCGGAGAAGACCGGCGGGGAGCGCAACTTCGCCGCCCTGGTGGACCATCTGCTCAGCAAGATCGAGGCGCCCGAGTACCGACAGCTCTGCACTGAGAGCCTGCTGTCGCTGGTGGCCTTCGTGGGCGCCAACCCCCAGGTCCGCCTCGACGATTACCTGGCCCTCGATGTGGTCATCGGGCATGCGGTGCGGCTGGGCTGGCAGCAGTCGCACCCGGAGCAGCCGCCGGAAACCTACCCCCAGCACAAGGCCATCGCCTGGGAGCTGTTCTACGCCTCCTCCCCGGCCCGGTGCCGCCGCTGGCAGATGCTGGCCCTGCGGGACCTCACCGAAGGGGACCCGGCCCCCGATCGGGGCGGGGTGGGCGCTCAGATGGGGGCGTCGAGCGCCATGCAGAGCGAGGGCTGATCCACCGCCAGCTCGATCAGGTTGGCCAGCACCAGGGCCCTTGAGGCCTGCTGACCGTCGACGGCGGGGGTTTCCCGACCGCGCAGGCAGAGCAGGAAGTGCTCAAGCTCGGCGTAGAGCGGTTCAATCGAGGTGGTGCTCACCTCCTCGATGAAGCCATCGTTGCGGTACAGGAGTTCGCCGTGGTCGGCCGAGACCCATTCATGGGCCCGGCGATGGATGTGGATCCGCCGGTTGAGGAAATCCGTTTCCACCAGGCTGGCCCTGCAGTGGGCACTGAGGCTGCGGATCTTGCGGTGGGCCATCTTGCTGGCCGTGAGGCTGGCCACCACACCGTTGCCGAATCCGAGCGTGGCATTGACGTAATCAATCGGCCCCTCGCCGCTGCGGCCGCCGGCGGCCGCCAGGCGCACCACGGGAGCACCGGCGAGCTCCAGCACCAGGTCGATGTCGTGGATCATCAGGTCAAGCACCACCGACACGTCATTGGCCCGATCGGCGTGGGGGCTGTGGCGGCGGGCCTCCAGCACCACCACCTCCTCGTTGGCCACCACCTTGAGCAGCTCCCGGAAGGCGGGATTGAACCGTTCGATGTGGCCCACCTGCAGCTGCCGTCCAGCCGCTTCGGCCGCCTGGATCAGTTCGCTGGCCTCCTCCTGGCTGGCGGCGATCGGCTTTTCGATCAGCACGTCCACGCCAGCCTGCAGGCAGGCCATACCGACCCGGTGGTGGAGCAGGGTTGGCACGGCGATGCAGACCGCCTCGACGCGGGGCAGCAGGTCCTGAAAGTCGTCAAACCAGCGGCAGCCGAACTGTTCCACCGCCATCCGACCCCGGCGCTGGTCGGGATCGGCCACGCCCACCAGTTCGGCGTCCCGAAGAAGGCTCAGGACCCTGGCGTGATGCCAGCCCATGTTGCCGATGCCGATGACCCCCACCTTGACCGGGGTGATGGGATCGGTGGTCATCGCGTCACCAGCACACGCGTCAACGTGAACATCCGCTGTCCCAATGGGGGCATTATCAATGATCGACCGCGCGACGGCTGATCCGCACCCGCTCGATACGGGGCCCGTCCATGGCGACGATGACGAACTGGTGGCCCTTCCAGCTGAGAATCTCCCCCGGGGCCGGGATGTGCTGCAACCGCTCCAGCAGGAAGCCGGCCAGGGTGTGGTGCCCATCCGCCTCCGGCAACCCCAGGGCCAGTTGGCGGTTGAGTTCGAAGATCTCCAGGTCGGCCGCCGCCATCCAGCTGTCGTCCTGCAGCCGCTGCAGGCTCTCCTCGCCGCTGCGCTGGTCATCGTCCTCCCCGACGATCTCGCCGGTGAGATCGGCCACGGTGACGAGTCCCTCGGTGCCACCGTGCTCGTCGACCACCACCAGCAGGGGCTGGCCGCCGCGGATCATCGGCAGCAGCTCCGCCAGGGACATCGTCTCCTGGACCCGGGCCACCGGGGTGAGGAACGGGGCCAGGGGGGTGTCCCCCTGCAGCAGGCCAAGGGCGATCGGCTCGGCCAGGCGGCGCAGGTCGAGCAGGCCCCGCACATCGTCCAGGGACTGGCCGATCACCGGGAAGCGTGCGTGGGCGGTGGCGTGCACGGCCTCCATCATTCCGGCGAAGGACACATCGAGCGGCAGGGTGACCATGCCGGAGCGCGGCACCATCACCTCCCGCACCTGGGTGTCCCTCAGGGAGAACACCCCTTCGAGGATGTTGCGCTCATCCGGCAGCAGACCGGTGACGCTGTTGGATTCGATCAGGGTCTCGAGCTCCCCGGCCGAGAGGGCGGGAACGAGGGCATCCCAGTTGCGGGGCAGGCCGAGCAGGCGCAGCAGGGCGTCCGACAGGCGCTCCAGCACGATCAGCAGCGGCGAGAGGGTGCGGCTGCCCCATTCCAGGAGCGGGGCCAGCCGCAGGGCCGATGCCTCAGGCCGATGCAGCACCCAGGCCTTGGGAAGCACGCCCCCCAACACCGTGGCCACGGCCACGAGGGCCAGAAACACAAGCAGGGCGACCCAGATCCGCTGGGCCAGTGGATCGAGTCGCTCCGCCAGCCCCCGGCCCGCCCAGCCCAGGGCCACCAGGGCCAGGGTCACCCCCAGCTGGGTGGCCACCAGGGTACGGCGCAGCCGCTGCTGCAGCCGCTCGATCGCCCGGGCTCCGGGACGCCCGTCAGCGGCCAGCACCTGAGCCCGGCTGGGGCGCAGATGGAGGAGGGCGAACTCCGCAGCCGCGAAGAAGGCCAGCAGGGTCAGCAGAGCGGCCAGCAGAACAAGCAGGCGCATCGGAGACAGCAGCACGGCGGAGGCGGACGTCATTCGACCGTGACGCTCTTGGCCAGGTTGCGCGGCTGATCCACATCGAGGCCACGATGGGCTGCGATGTGGTAGCTCAACAGCTGCATCGGGATCATGGTGAGCAGGGGGCTGAGCAGCTCATCCACCTCCGGCACCGGCAGGAGCACGTCGAACAGGGCGGTGTCGGCACACCGGGGCGCCACACCGATCAGGGGGGCGTCGCGGGCCTTGGCCTCCTGGGCGTTGGAGAGCACCTTCTCGAAGACCGTGCCGGGCATGGCGATCGAGACCACCGGCACCCGGGCATCAAGCAGGGCGATCGGACCGTGCTTCATCTCTCCGGCCGGATAGCCCTCGGCGTGGATGTAGCTGATCTCCTTGAGCTTGAGGGCCCCCTCGAGGGCGATCGGGAAGTTGATCCCCCGGCCCAGGAAAATCACGTCCTGGGTGTCGGCGAACCGGTGGGCCAGCTCCGCGCAGAGGTGGTCGTGCTCCTCCACCAGCCGCTGCAACTGGCTGGGCAGCACCCGCAGCCCGCTCACCAGGGCCTGGAGCTGGTCGGGACTGCGGGAGGAGCGGCGCTCGGCCAAGGCGAGCGCCAGTCCGTAGAAGGCCAGCAACTGGCCGAGAAAGGTCTTGGTGGCCGCGACACCCACCTCGATGCCCGCGCCGATGTCGAGCAGGTGGGGCACCAGGCGCCCCAGGGAGCTCTCGGGGCGGTTGGTGATCCCCAGCAGCCGCGGGGCATAGGCCGGATCGGCGATGCGCTCCCGCCTGGTGCGCTCCATCTGCAGTGCCGCCAGGGTGTCGGCCGTCTCCCCCGACTGGGTGACGCCGATGGTGAG
>CAYGQY010000039.1:0-9729 GCA_964352195.1 uncultured bacterium | reverse complement strand
GGCCGGAACCGCGCTCACGGGGGTGTCGGCCGGCGCGCCGGAGAACGGCTCCGGAGGGGTGGACCCGCTGGGTTCGGCTCCTTCGGGCACGGCGGAGGACTCAACCATCGGGGGCCCCAAAGCACCGGGGGAGTGTAAGGCGCTTCCCAGAATCCTGAGCCGGGTCCTCCAGCGCGGAGGACGGACCGGAGGGATCGGCCCCGGAGCGCACAGCGCCCGTCGGCGGGCCACCTCCAGCTCCTCAACCGTCGAGGGGGATCAGCCCCTGGCGTGGACTCAGGGGCTGGAGGGACAGGCGCAACGGGAAGCGGCCGCTGCGCAGCCGATCGACCAGCTCCGCGCCGATCTCGGCGGCCAGGCGCGGGCTGTGGGCGGGAGCGCTGGGCAGCCGCCGCCCATCCACCCGGATCTCACCGGCGAGCAGATGGCTGTAAGGCACGTACCCGAAGCTGGGCCGGATCCGGCGCGGGATGGAGAAATCCAGCACCGGCGCCTCCAGTTCCGCATCGGTGATCGCCGCCTGGCGGGCCACCCGGAGGTCGAGGAGGGGCACCGGCGCGGCGATCGCCACCAGCAGCGCGCTGCCGTGCCCCTCGAAGAAGCAGGGGCGGATCCAGTCGGGCCGCAGCTCGACCAGATCGACACTGACCGCCGCCACCGCCCCCGGCCCCCGGGCATGGCCACTGGGAAGCCGGCGGGTGCCGGGCTGGTGGCCGCTGCCGGCTCCCACCACCCAGCCGGTGGCTCCGGCCACCAGCACCGGGGATCCCGGCCCGAGCTGGGAAAGACCCGGCATCGTCAGGCCGATGCCCCGGCAGCCGCCGGCGCTGTAGAGAGCGCTGGCGCAGGGACCCAGCAGCGGGCCATAGGGGCTGTGGACCACCCCCTCGGCGCTGCTGACCGCCACCACACCGTTCTCGCTGATCGCCCGATGCAGGTGGAGACGGGCCACTCCGATCCGCTCCAGGCTGAGGCGGGTCTGCCATTCACGCCGCGGATGCAGGGCCGTGCCCTCCCCGGTGGCGGACAGGTCCAGCTCCCGGCCGGCTAGCAGCGCGGCGAGCACCTGGGCGCCCCCCTGGCGGGGAGGATCCCCAAGTCCCCCGCCGATGGGCAGGGTGAGGCCTCCGCTGCCACTGCACCCGAGGCCGGCCACCCCATCAAGACGCGCCTCCCGCAGGCGGATCGGCGGATCGGTGGGACCCAGCCCGAGCTGGAGGGTGGCCTGGTCGGTGAACTCGGCACTGGCGGCCACCACCACATCGGTGCCGGCATAGGCCTCCTCCAGGCCCCCGGCCCGCACCCGGGCGCGGAACTCCTCTCCACTGCACACCCGCAGATCGCCGGCACGCTGGCGCCGCTGGAGTTCCTCCTCGCTGCGGGGGACCTGGGTCATCGGGATGGGTCGGGGAAGCGAACGGACACCAAGCGGGAGGCCCAGGGCCAGGCCAGACCTTGGCTGGATTAACGTGACCTTCGGCGGTGTGGTGCGAGATGGCGGATCCAACGGGTCCCGGCGAATCGGACGGACGGATCATCCAGACCGACCTGCGCAATGAGATGTCGCGCTC
Source organism: uncultured bacterium (assembly GCA_964352195.1). Taxonomy (GTDB): domain Bacteria; phylum Cyanobacteriota; class Cyanobacteriia; order PCC-6307; family Cyanobiaceae; genus CAYGQY01. Next base: position 8,158 of record CAYGQY010000039.1, on the reverse strand, counting down.
CTATCTGGAGTATGCGATGAGCGTGATCGTGGGTCGGGCCCTGCCCGACGCCCGCGATGGCCTCAAACCGGTGCATCGCCGCATCCTCTACGCGATGTACGAGCTGGGCCTCACCAGCGACCGGCCGTATCGGAAATGCGCCCGGGTGGTGGGCGAGGTGCTCGGCAAGTACCACCCCCACGGCGACACGGCCGTCTACGACGCCCTGGTGCGGATGGCCCAGGACTTCTCGATGCGGATGCCGTTGATCGACGGTCACGGCAACTTCGGCTCGGTGGACAACGATCCTCCGGCGGCGATGCGCTACACCGAATCCCGGCTGCAGGCCCTCACCACCGACAGCCTGCTCGAAGACATCGAAGCCGAAACCGTCGATTACATCGACAACTTCGATGGCTCCCAGCAGGAACCCACCGTGATGCCGGCGCGGGTGCCCCATCTGCTGCTGAACGGCTCCTCGGGCATCGCCGTGGGGATGGCCACCAACATCCCGCCCCACAACCTCACCGAACTGATCGACGGGCTGCTGGCGTTGATCGCCGAACCCGAGATCGACGACCGGGCCCTGATGGCGATCATCCCCGGGCCCGATTTCCCCACCGGTGGACAGATCCTGGGCCGCCGCGGCATCCGCGAGACCTACACCACGGGACGTGGATCGGTCACGATGCGGGGCGTCGCTGCCATCGAAACCCTCGAAGTACCGGGCCGCCCTGACCGCGACGCGGTGATCATCACCGAATTGCCGTATCAGACCAACAAGGCATCGCTGATCGAGCGGATCGCCGAGATGGTGAACGACAAAAAGCTTGACGGCATCTCCGACATCCGTGACGAGAGCGACCGCGATGGCATGCGGATCGTGATCGAGCTGCGGCGGGACGCCTACCCCCAGGTGGTGCTCAACAACCTGTTCAAGCTCACCCCCCTGCAGAGCAACTTCAGCGCCCACATGCTGGCGCTGGTCAACAGCGAACCGGTGTTGCTCACCCTGCGGCGGATGCTGCAGGTGTTCCTGGAATTCCGCATTGAGACGATCGAGCGGCGCACCCGTTATCTGCTGCGCAAGGCGGAGGAACGCGACCACATCCTGCTGGGTCTGCTGCGGGCTCTCGACCAGCTCGACCCCATCATCGCCCTGATCCGCGCCGCCGCCGACACCGCCAGCGCGCGCCAGCAACTGCAGGACGACCATGGACTGAGCGAGATCCAGGCCGACGCGATCCTGCAGATGCAGCTGCGGCGCCTGACGGCCCTCGAAGCCGACAAGATCCGGCTGGAGCACGAGGATCTGGTCACTAAGATTGCAGATTACAAAGACATCCTGGGGCGGCGAGAGCGGGTGCTCGGCCTGATCGAGGCGGAGCTTCACAAACTTCGTGAGCGCTACATCTCGCCGCGCCGCACCGAGATTCTCGATCTCGAAGGCGGCCTCGAAGACATCGATCTGATCGCCAACGAGCGCTCGGTGGTTCTGCTCACCGCCAACGGGTATCTCAAACGGATGCCGGTCAGCGAGTTCGAGGCCACCAGCCGCGGCACCCGCGGCAAGGCCGGCACCCGCAGCCAGGGGGAAGAGGCGGTGCGGCTGTTCATCAGCTGCAACGACCACGACACCCTGCTGCTGTTCAGCGACCGGGGGGTCGTCTATGCGGTGCCGGCCTACCGGGTGCCGGTGGGCAGCCGGGCGGCGAAGGGCACTCCGGTGGTGCAACTCCTGCCGATTCCGCGCGAGGAACAGATCACCTCCCTGCTGGCGGTGACCGCCTTCGACGACGACATTCAGCTGCTGATGCTCACCAGCGGGGGCTACATCAAGCGCACCCGGCTCTCGGCCTTCGCCAACATCCGCTCCAACGGGCTGATCGCCATCGGCCTGGAGGAGGGCGATGCCCTGCGCTGGGTCCGCCTGGCCCTGCCCGGCGACAGCGTGCTGATCGGCTCGCTCAAGGGCATGACGATCCACTTCCGCCTCACCGACGAGGAGCTGCGCCCCCTCGGCCGCAGCGCCCGTGGCGTGCGGTCCATGGCCCTGCGCGCCGGTGACGAGCTGGTCAGCATGGATGTCCTCCCCGCCGAATTGGCCGACCAGATCGCCAACAGCGCCGACGAGGGCGACGGGGAGTCCGCCGATACCAGCGTGGCCAGTCCGGGGCCCTGGGTGCTGGTGGCCGCCGCCAGCGGCCTGGGCAAACGGGTGCCGGTGAATCAGTTCCGGTTGCAGCGGCGGGCGGGCCTCGGCCTGCGGGCGATCCGCTTCCGCCGTGACGGGGACGTGCTCGTGGGCCTGACGGTGATGGGCAGCGGCGAGGAGCTGCTGCTGGTGAGCGAGCGCGGGGTGATCGTGCGGATGGAGGCCGACGCGATTCCGCAGCAATCCCGGGCGGCCACCGGAGTGCGCCTGCAGCGTCTCGACAGCGGCGACCGCCTCTCCGAGGTGGTCCTGGTGCCACCGGCGGCGGCGGAAGACGACCTGGAGCCCGAGGGACCCGGCAACCCCGACGAGGTGGTCTCCCAGCCCGCCCCATGACGGCGGACGTTCTGGTGGTCGGCGCGGGTCCGGCGGCCCTGGCCATCGCCGGCGAGCTCTGCGAGCGCGGCCTGAACGTTCACGGGCTGGCGGCGGCGGACCCGTCGACCCCCTGGCCGAACACCTACGGCATCTGGGGCACGGAACTGGATCGCCAGGGCCTCTCCCACCTGCTGGAGCACCGCTGGTCCGACTGCGTCGGCTACTTCGGCTCCGAACCGCTTCGCCTCGGCTACGACTACGGGCTGCTCGACAAGACCCGGCTGCAGGCCCACTGGCTGGAGCGCTGTGAACGGGGCGCCATGGTCTGGCACCGGGGCCTGGCCGGCGCCATCGAACACACGCCGGACCGCTCCCAGGTGACCAGCGGCAGCGGGGAGCAGCTCGCGGCCCGGCTGGTGATCGACGCCAGCGGCCACCAGCCCGTCTTCGTGACGCGGCCCGACCAGGGCCCCATCGCCGGCCAGGCGGCCTACGGGATCGTGGGCACCTTCTCGGCGCCACCGGTGGAGGCGGGCCAGTTCGTTCTGATGGATTACCGCAGCGACCACCTCACCGAGGAGGAGCACGGCCAGCCGCCCACCTTCCTGTACGCGATGGATCTGGGCGGAGGCCTGTTTTTCGTGGAGGAGACCTCCCTGGCGCTGGCCCCTCCGCTGCCGTATGAGCAGCTGCGGCAACGGCTGCTCCGCCGCCTCCAGCGGAGGGGCGTGGCGGTGCGGGACATCCTGCATGAGGAGCACTGCCTCTTCCCGATGAACCTCCCCCTGCCCGACCGGCGACAACGGGTGATCGGCTTCGGCGGGGCCGCCAGCATGGTCCATCCGGCTTCGGGCTATCTGGTGGGATCCCTGCTGCGGCGAGGCCCACGGCTGGCCGAGGCGATCGCCCGGGGCCTCTCTGTCCCGGGCCGGAGCGTCGAGCAGGCCAGCCGGGAGGCCTGGGATGCCCTCTGGCCGGCCGATCTGGTCCGCAAGCACGCGATCTACCGCTTCGGACTGGAGAAGCTGATGCGGTTTTCCGAGCAGGAACTGTGCCTGTTCTTCGACACCTTCTTCCACCTCCCTCCGGCCCTCTGGTATGGGTTCCTGGCCAACACGCTCAGCCTCAGCGAGCTGATCGGCGCCATGCTGCGGTTGTTCGCCCAGGCACCCAGGGACGTGCGGCTGGGCCTGGTGCAACTGCGGGGCCGTGAGCCCCAGCTCCTCTGGCGCGCTCTGGCGGGCTGAGCCTGGAGCGTCAGCGAAACACCAGCACCGGCACCGGGGCGTGGGTCAGCACCCGCTGGGTCTGGCTGCCGAGCAGCAGACCGCTGAGACCCCGACGGCCATGGGAGGCCATGAAGACAAGATCGCAGCCGTGGCGTTCCGCCGCGCCGAGGATGGCCCGGTAGGGGAGATCGTCGATCACCCCGTCGTGGTCGGCGGGAACCCCGGCACTGTCGGCCACCGCCTGGGCCTCGCCCAGGATCTGCTCCGCATTCTCGGCGGCCACCGCCGTGAGCTGCTGCAGCGTGCCGCCGTCGAGCAGCTCGCCGGAGCCCACCATCGAGACCGGCAGGGTGGCACGGGCATGCAGAAAGGTGATGCGGGCCCCCATCTCCTTGGCGAAGGCCACGGCGCCGTGAACAGCCTTCACCGACACTTCGGAGCCGTCGGTGGGAACCAGCAGATGGGAATACATGGCCTTGATCCCGAAGCCAGGGGCCCAGCTCCTTCAGCGTAGCGGCGGGGTCCTCGTGGCCCAGTCGGCGGCATTGAGCCGGGGGAACAGACTGTCCTCCCGCTCGAGGGCCTCGAGCCAGGCCGCCGGAGGCGGCGCACCGCTGTCGATCAGATGGAGCAGACGCCAGAAGCGCCCGAGATGGCGATGGATGCGTTCGCGGGCCAGTTCGGTGGTGGTGCCGGCCCGCAGGATGAAGCTCCAGTCAGAACTCTGGGCCAGCAGCAACTCCCGGCCCGCCTGGGTGAGCAGGCGCCGCTGCAGGAGGCTGGCCACCCCGGCATTGACATGCCGCACCATCGCCTCGGAGGCCCGCTGCCATTCGGGCACCACCCAGGCGTTGGTCTCGTTGAGCCAGTAGTGGTGGTAACCCCCCTGGCCCCAGCTGGAGGGGGAGGGATGGCAGACCTGCAGGGCCGGGCCGTCGGCCAGGGCGGAGCGGAGGCTGGAGAAGGCCAACCCGGCCTCCGGAGCGCGGCGAAACAACTCGGCCAGGAAGCGGGGGCCTTCGTACCACCAGTGGCCGAACAGTTCGGCGTCGAAGGGGGCCACCAGCAACGGCGGTCGCTCCATCGCCGCCCCCAGGTCGGCGAGCTCGGCGAGCCGGCCCGCCAGATAAGCCACCGCATGTTCCCCCGCCCGCTGGGCGGCCCGGGCTGGGTCGTAGGGCTGCTTGGCCTCGAGGGGACAGTCGGCGCCGCTGACCCGGTGCAGCTTGAGGCCCAGGGGCCGGGCGGTGGGGATGCCGGCACCGTGGAGCTCCTCCTCCGGCAGATCCCATCCCAGATCCCGGTGGAACTCCCGGTAGGCTCCGTCACCGGGGTAGCCCTCGGCGGCTGACCAGACGGGCAGGGTGGCGGCGCCATCCCTGGCGAAGAAGGCCACGCCCGCTGGAGAACAGATCGGGGCGTAGACCCCGTAGCGCGGCCGCGGCCGGGCGTGGAGCAGCCCATGGGCATCAAGCACGGCGTATCGCAGGCCGCACTGCGCCAGCGGCTGGTCGAGGCCTTCGAAGTAGGCGCACTCGGGCAACCAGATGCCCAGCGGCCGCTCCCCCAGCAGGCGCTCGTGCTCCCGCACAGCGGTGATCAGCTGGGCCCGCACCGCCTCGGGGCTGGGGCGGAGCAGGGGGAGATACCCGTGGGTGGCCGCGCAGGTGAGCAGGTCGAGAACGCCAGCCTCCCGCAGCCGCCGGAAGCGGGCCAGCGGCGCCGGCCCGCCTGCCAGCCAGGCGGCACGGGTGCGCTCGAGCACTTCCCGCTGGGAGCGGGCCGCCTCCAGCAGCTCGGGGGGGGCCTGCTGGAGCAGCCGGATGCGCTGCTCCAGCCAGGTGGGGAACCGATCGACCAGCGGCCCGTCACTGAGCAGGCTCAGCAGGGTGGGGGACAGGCCGAGGCTGAGACGGGGGGTCTGCCGGGAATCCGCCGCGCTGGCCTCCAGGACATCCAGTAGCGGCAGGTAGCACTCCAGCAGGGCCTGGAAGAACCAGTCCTCCTCAAGGGAGCCCGGCTGACTGCAGCGGACGTAGGGGAGATGGGCGTGGAAGACCAGGGCCAGGGTGCCGGCGGCCATCGACGTCCCTTCAGTGGGGGAACTGTACGAGTGGTGCGGCGCAACACTTGCGGGGATCGCTGCATAGGCTGCCTGGAGAGGACGAAGGAGAGAGACGTTGCAGCGTGCCTTGATCGTCGATGGCCACGGCATGTTCTATGCCCAGCAGAAACTCGGCTGGTTCTTCGATCCACGCCGGTTGATCGAGCTCGCCGGCGACGACACCGGCGTGGAGCTGGGCAGCGCCTTCTGGTACACGGGTCTGAAGGATGCCGCCGACCAGAGGCCCTTCCGCGATGCCCTCACCAGCTTGGGCTTCACGGTCCGCACCAAGCCCCTGCGGGAGTTCGGCTCCGATCCCGACCAGCGTCAGTTCGCCCGGGCCAACCTGGATGTGGAGATCTGTCTCGATCTGATGCTGGTGGCGGGACGCACCGATGAGGTCTGGCTCCTGAGCGGCAGCCGCGATCTGGAACGCCCGGTGGAGGTGCTGCGGGCGCGGGGTGTTCGGATCACCCTGCTCAACTGCGAGGGCATGGTCCCCCGGGAGCTGCGCAACGCGGTGGATCGCTTCATCGATCTCGCCACCCTGCGCGACCGGCTGGAGAAGGGGGAGGCGCTGCAGACGCCGGTGTTCCAGCGAAGTGCGGAGCCGGGCGGCCGCGGCGAATCCAGCCGAGCGGAACCGGTGCGCCACGAACTGATCCGGCGGTCGCTGCAGCGACCGGATGGCCCGCCCCGGGAAGTGGTGATCGCCCCCTCCACCTAAGATCGGACTAACTCATAGTCGTTTCGTCTTACTCCGGTCATGGCCAAGGAACTCGGCCGCGTTCTGATCTTCGACACCACCCTGAGGGATGGGGAACAGTCGCCCGGTGCCAGCCTGAACCTGGAGGAGAAGCTGGCGATCGCCCACCAGCTGGCCCGCCTGCGCGTCGACATCATCGAGGCCGGCTTCCCCTTCGCCAGCCCCGGTGACTTCAACGCCGTGCAGCGCATCGCCGCTGCTGTCGGCACCCCCGACGGTCCGGTGATCTGCGGCCTGGCCCGGGCCGCCCGCGGGGACATCAAGGCCTGCGCCGAAGCCGTGGCCCCCGCGGCCCGCCAGCGCATCCACACCTTCATCGCCACCAGCGACATCCATCTCGAACACAAGCTCCGCAAGAGCCGCTCCGAGGTGCTCGCGATCGCCGAGGAGATGGTGGCCTACGCCCGCTCCCTCGTCGACGACGTGGAGTTCTCCTGTGAAGACGCCGGCCGCTCCGATCCCGCCTACCTCCACGCGGTGATCGAAGCCGCCATCCGCGCCGGCGCCACCACCGTGAACATCCCCGACACGGTTGGATACACCACCCCGGCCGAGTTCGGTGCCCTGATCGCCGGCATCCACCGCGAGGTGCCCAACATCGATCAGGCGGTGATCTCGGTGCATGGGCACAACGACCTGGGTCTGGCGGTGGCCAATTTTCTGGAGGCGGTGAAGAACGGCGCCCGCCAGCTGGAGTGCACGATCAATGGCATCGGCGAGCGGGCCGGCAATGCCGCCCTCGAAGAACTGGTGATGGCCCTGCACGTGCGCCGCAGCTACTTCAATCCCTTCCTCGGCCGCCCCGCCGCCGCCGGCGAGCCCCTCACGGGCGTGCGCACCGAGGAGATCGCCAAGACCTCGCGGCTGGTCTCGAACCTCACCGGCATGGTGGTGCAGCCCAACAAGGCGATCGTGGGAGCCAACGCCTTCGCCCACGAATCGGGCATCCACCAGGACGGCGTGCTCAAGAACCGCCTCACCTACGAGATCGTGGACGCCCGCACGATCGGCCTGGCCGACAATCGCCTCTCCCTGGGCAAGCTGAGCGGCCGCAGCGCCTTCCGGGCCCGGCTGGAGGAGCTGGGTTACACCCTCGAGCGCGACGACCTCGATGAGGCCTTTGCCCGCTTCAAGGAACTGGCCGATCGCAAACGTGAGATCACCGACCGGGATCTGGAGGCGATCGTCAGCGAACAGGCCCAGCAGATTGAAGCCCGTTACAGCCTCAAGCTGGTGCAGGTGAGCACGGGCACAAACCTGCAGCCCACCGCCACCGGCAGCGGGGCCATCTGGGGATGGAGGGGTGGGCGCTCCGTCCCCTGCACGAGGCGGTTGAGGGCGTTGACGAAAGCCTGGGCCGCCGCCACCACGATGTCGGTGTCGGCGGCGTGGCCGGAGTAGAGCACCCCCAGGTGGCGCAGACGGATCGTGACCTCGCCCATCGCATCGATGCCTTCGGTCACCGATTTGACGCTGAACTCCACCAGCTCGTTGGGCACAACGACCTGGGTCTGGCGGTGGCCAATTTTCTGGAGGCGGTGAAGAAC
>CAYGQY010000038.1:0-9771 GCA_964352195.1 uncultured bacterium | reverse complement strand
GGACATCACGTCCGTCGACAACCTCTGCGTCAACAGCATCCGCTTCCTGGCCATCGACGCGGTCAACAAAGCGAATTCCGGCCACCCGGGGCTGCCGATGGGGGCGGCGCCCATGGCCTATGCCCTCTGGGACCGGGTGCTGCGCCACAACCCCGGCAATCCGAAGTGGTTCAACCGCGACCGCTTCGTGCTCTCCGCCGGCCACGGCTGCATGTTGCTCTATGCCCTGCTGCACCTCACCGGCTACGACAGCGTCGGGCTGGAGGACCTCAAGCAATTCCGACAGTGGGGTTCCAAGACCCCGGGTCACCCCGAGACCTTCGAGACCCCGGGCGTGGAAGTGACCACCGGTCCCCTGGGTCAGGGCATCTCCAACGCGGTGGGCCTGGCGATCGCCGAAGCCCACCTGGCCGCCCGTTTCAATCGCCCCGGGGCCACGGTGGTGGATCACCACACCTTCGTGATCATGGGCGACGGCTGCAACCAGGAGGGGATCTCCAGTGAGGCCGCCTCCCTGGCCGGACACCTGGGTCTGGGCAAGCTGATCGCCCTCTACGACGACAACCACATCACGATCGATGGCAACACCGAGGTGTCCTTCACCGAGGATGTGATGAAGCGGTACGAGGCCTACGGCTGGCATGTCCAGCATGTGGCCGACGGCAACACCGACATCGCGGCCATCACTCGGGCGATCGAGGCCGCCAAGGCCGTCACCGACCGGCCCAGCCTGATCAAGGTCACCACCACCATCGGCTACGGCTCCCCCAACAAGGCCGACACCGCCGGGGTCCACGGCGCCGCCCTCGGCGCCGCTGAGGCCGAGTTGACCCGACAGTCGCTGGGCTGGAGCCACGGGTTGTTTGAGGTGCCGGAGGAGTCCTACGCCCACTGGCGCAAGGCCAGGGAGCGGGGCGCAACCCTGGAGGCGGACTGGAATTCCACCCTCAGCACCTACCGGCAGCAGTACCCGGCTGAGGCCGCCGAGTTCGAGCGGATGCTGCGGGGTGAACTGCCCCAGGGCTGGAACAGCAAGCTGCCCCGCTTCACCCCCGCCGACAAGGGCCTGGCCACGCGCCAGTACTCCTACAACGTGCTCAACGCGATCGGCCCCGACCTGCCGGAGCTGATCGGCGGCTCCGCCGACCTCACCCACTCCAATCTCACCGACATCAAGGGGGAGGCCAGCTTCCAGAAGGGCAGCGAGGCCAACCGCTATCTCCATTTCGGCGTCCGGGAGCACGCCATGGCCGCCATCCTCAACGGCATCGCCTATCACGGCAGCGGCCTGATCCCCTACGGCGGCACCTTCCTGGTCTTCGCCGGCTACATGGTGGGTGCCATGCGGCTCTCGGCCCTCTCCGAACTGGGCGTGATCTACGTGCTCACCCACGATTCCATCGGTCTGGGGGAAGACGGCCCCACCCACCAGCCGGTGGAGACCCTGGCCTCCCTGCGGGCCATCCCGAACCTGCTGGTGATCCGCCCCGGTGACGGCAACGAGACCAGCGGTGCCTACCAGGTGGCGATCACCAACCGCCAACGGCCCACGGTGCTGGCCCTCAGCCGCCAGGCCATGGCCAATCAGGCGAACAGCTCGATCGAGCAGGTGGCCCTAGGCGGCTACATCCTCGAGGACAGCGAGGGCACACCGGATCTGATCCTGATCGGATCCGGAACCGAGCTCGATCTCTGCGTCAAGGCCGGCGCCGCCCTGCGTGCCGAGGGCCGCAACGTGCGGGTGGTCTCGATGCCCTGTGTCGAACTGTTCGAAGAACAGGACGCCGCCTATCGCGAGTCCGTGCTGCCGGCGGCGGTCCGCAAGCGGCTGGTGGTGGAGGCCTCCGGATCCTTCGGCTGGCACAAGTACGTGGGTCTCGACGGCGACACCATCTCCGTGGATCGCTTTGGAGCCTCGGCCCCGGGACCGGTGTGCATGGAGCACTTCGGCTTCACGGTGGACAACGTGCTGGCACGGGCCCGGGCGCTCTGAACCGGCGCGCCGGATCGATGGGACGGCACCGCCGGGGCCCGGGCCTCAGAGCTCCGGCCCTGGCTGGCGCGACAACCAGCTCGATCCAAGCCGGGTCCTGGCCGTGATCGATGGCTGCAACCCAACGCTCTCGGACCTTGGAACGACTCTCCATCATCCTCCCCACCTACAACGAGCGGGAGAACGTGGGGAGGATCGTGGAGGAACTCCTGCCTCTGGAGGAGACCCACGCCCTGGAGATTCTCTTCGTCGACGACGATTCCGCCGACGGAACCGCTGATCTGATCAAGTCGATCGCCCATCGGCAGCCGTCGGTGCGGCTGATCCGGCGGGTCGGCCGCTCCGGTCTGGCCAGTGCCATCAAGGAAGGAATCCTCGATGCCACCGGGGACATCGTGGTGGTGATGGACTGTGATGGGCAGCACGAACCCGCGGCGGTGGAGGCCGCGGTGGCCGCCCTGATCACCTCGGGCAGTGACCTGGTGGTGGGGAGCCGCTTTCACCCGGATGCGGCGATCAAGGGTCTGAGCCGGGGGCGCACCCGCAACTCCAACTGGGCCAACGCGATCGCCCGCTTCAGCCTGCCGGCCTATCGCGGCCTCACGGACTACATGAGCGGTTTCTTCGCCCTCAGGCCGGAGCGGACCCTGCGGGATGTGCGCCGGGTGGATGTGAACGGTTTCAAGTTCCTCTACGAGCTGCTCTCGATCAGCCGGGGGCGGCTGGACGTGAGCGAGATTCCCCTGCGCTTCCAGGCTCGCCTCGCCGGCGATTCGAAGCTGGATCTGGCGATCGTCTGGGATCTGGGAGTGTCGATCCTGCACACGTTGCTGCTGCGTTCGATCCCACGGCGCGCCATCAGCTTCGCCCTGGTGGGCTTCAGCGGCGTGGCGATCCAGATGCTGGTGGTGCAGGCCCTGATGGTGGCAGTCGGTCTGTCGTTCGAACAGGCCCTGCCGGTCGCCGTGGTGGCGGCCGCGTCATCCAACTATCTGATCAACAATGCCCTCACCTTCCGCTTCCAGCGCCAGAGCGGGTGGGCACTGCTCCAGGGTCTGCTGAAGTTTCTGCTGGTGGCTTCCCTGCCGGTGCTGGCCAACGTGGGCGTCGCCTCCACCTTCTACAGCCTCGTGTCGGCGAACACATTCTGGGCCCAGCTGGCCGGCATCCTGGTCGTGTTCGTCTGGAACTATGCGGCCTCCTCACGCTTCGTCTGGAACACGCCCTAGCGAGCCGGCGACGCTGGTCAGCAGGCGTCCAGCTCCCGACCGTGCCAAGGCGAAACGACCCCCCTGCATGCTTTAGTCTGGCCATCTTCCGCCGCTCGAAAGTGCCCCAGGAGAGCAAAAGCACTTTCATCGACAGCACAAATCAGCCGGGGGTTCAGCATTCCTCACCCTTGAACAGACGAGCGGGATCCACCATCTCGCTGGTGATTCCCTGCTACAACGAAGAAGGATGCCTGGAAACCCTGTTTGAAGAGATACACAAACAGATCCAATTAATTCTTGAAGCAAGGCCTGACCTGCACTTCGAAACCATCATCATTGACGATGGAAGCAAGGATCAAACCATTCGATACGCCAAAGAGTTGCTGCATCAAAGCCACGATTGGACCTCTGGAAAGATCGTCAGTTTCTCAAGAAACTTCGGAAAAGAATCGGCACTGATGGCAGGATTGCACTACTGCGCTGGCGATGCCTGCATCATCATTGATGCTGACCTGCAGGACCCCCCTGAAGTGATTCCTGACATGGTGACGTCCTGGCTGGATGGCTACGAGATCGTCAGCGCAGTCAGGAGTGATCGCTCCAATGATAACTGGGTTAAGCGTTTCACCGCCGAATCATTCTACCGGATATTCCTTATGCTTTCCAAGCTTGACATCCAACTGAACGCCAGTGACTTCCGACTACTGGATCGCAAGGTGATGACAACAATCCTGGCCTGCGAAGAACGGGTAAGGTTTTCGAAAGGTTTCTTTGCCTGGGCAGGTTTTCTGCGCAAGGAAATCTACTACAGAAGGCTGGCACGAGCTGCTGGAGAAGGCAAGTGGAACCAATGGAAACTATGGAACTACGCATTGGACGGCATCTTCAGCTTTTCAACAGCGCCCTTAAGAATCTGGAGCTATGTCGGTCTGGTCGTGACAGTTGCCGCCTTTATCGTTGGCATGACATCAGTCGTGAGGGCCCTTCTGTTCGGCATCGAGACTCCTGGCTACACCTCCCTCTTCGCAGCTGTCACCTTGCTTGGCGGGCTGCAGTTGATCGGAATCGGGATCATCGGCGAGTACCTTGGACGCACCTACATTGAGTCAAAGAGGCGACCTTGGTTCATTGTCCGTGATGTTTTCGAGATTTGAATAGTCTCTCTCGGCTGGGCAGATTTAGCGCCGTTGGCCTGATCGCAACCGGGATTCATGCCGCCATTCTGATCACACTGATTAATCTTGATGTCGATAGTGGAATCGCGAATCTGGTTGGATTCCTGGTTGCCTTTACGGCCTCGTTTTTTGGACAGCAGGCGCTGACGTTCAAAGACCGACTCGGCGCCAGAAAACTCAACACCAAAGCCGCCGCCGCCCTGCTGATCATCAACAGCGGCCTGGCGATGCTGCTGGGAGCCGTGGCTCCGGCCATGGCCAGACCCCTGCTTCCCCTTCTGCCCGCCGTCACCAACTACATCCTGCTCTGGGTCCTCACCGGACGACGCTTCTTCACCACCGACTGACAATCCACCTGGATCCACTCCAGACCGGCTGAGGGGCACGACCATGGTGCCGGTGAACAAAGCGGCTCTCAGCGCTCTGCGGAAGTCAGGGTCACCGGCACGTCCTGGCCGAAACGCTGCAGGGCCACGACCACGGACTCCCCATCAAGAAACACCGCATCGGCGGAAGGCCAGGGGGCCACAGCGGCGGCCGCTCCGATCGCGTGCTCCTTTTCCTGGGGCGACGGTGAACGCACCAGTTTGCGGCCCAGCATGAAGTTGATCAATTCGGGCTGGCGGTAGTCGGCGAAGGCTTCCGTCCGAAGCAGATGGGGAGCATCCATCCGGGAGGGCCAACGCACCACATCGCGGACCCTGAAGGGCGGATAGCGTCCGATCACGACGATCGGACGGCGACCCTGCTTTCGCTCGCCCAGCAAAGGCTCCACCCGGACCAGGATACGGTTGATCATGCTGAGTTCATAGGTAGTCTTGAGTTGGGCGGCATTGGCCTGCTGGGCAGCGAAAAGGAACAGCAGCCAGAGCAGCAGGCACGCCAACGGCACGGCCAGAACCCTGATCCGGGCGCGCTGAAGCGCCAGGGCCAGGAAGAACATCAACACATAGCCGTAGGCGATGAAGAAGCGGCCACTGTCTGCGGGGGTGTGAATGTTGATGATCTTGGAGGCATGGGCCGCAACCGGAAGCAGCAGGATCGCGGCGAGCAGAACAGCCGGGATGCGCCGATCACGGCTGGGAAAGCTCAGCAGGGCAACGACACCGCCACCGAGCAGCAGCGGGGGAATCCAAGCCAGCAGCCCGGATGGCACACCACCGATGTCCGAACCCAGGTAGGTCAGGAACACCCGGTATGAGGCCCCCAGTTCCTGCAGGGCCTGGGCAACATCGTTGAGGTGGGTTCTGGGAAAGATCGGCTCTAGAACCAACAGTTGAGTGCTGAGCCAGAAGACGCCAACCGAGAGCATCAGTGGCAGGGGGAACAGAAGACTCTCCCGAAGGAGCTGCTTTCCGCTTCGCTCTGGATTGGTCAGGTGACGGTCTTGGTGAACCGTGAGAACCAGGATCAGGCTGAGCAAAGTGAAGACACTGATCAGCATGATCTTGGGGGCGTAGGTGGCCAGGGACAGCAGATAGAATCCGGAGGCCAGCACAACCCTGGTGCCAAGACGCTGCCCCCATACCCAGGCCCAGGCGCCAAGAATCACGAAGCTGTCACCAATCACGAAGGAGACATGATCAATGGCAAACGAGTAGTAATCAAGGAAAGCCGGGAACAGGCAGAGAAGAGCCGAAACGAGAAAGACTTCAAAACGATTGGACAGGCCCACCAATCTGCTGAACAGCACACCATTGATCGCCTGAAGCGCCGCCGCGACAGTCATCTGCACCGACTGAACTCCGCTACCGCCCTGCAGATAGATGATGAAGTCGGCCAGCCAGCGCCCTTCCCCGGATGTCCTGAAACTGGGATAGCCGCTGAGCATGCTGTTGGGCAAGGTATGGTTTGTGAGGGTCATCTCTGTGAACAGATAGCTATACGCCACAAGCTGCAGCAGAAACAAGGCAATCAGCACGATCCCGTACCGCTCAGCCTCTCTGTTCACGATCCGCAGCACGGCCTGGGCTGTTGAACGGCCTCTCCTCAACAGCCCCATGCCAACCACGCACCATCCACGACCGTGCGAGCGTATGTCCGCGCGGGGCAGGCGTCAACGCGCCGGCAGGCCGACAGGCTGAACTGGTCGCCCCAGCATCCGGGGCAGGAGATGTAAAGAGAGCGTCATCTCAGTTGAACAAAGAACAGCACAAGAACTACCCTGATCGATCCCGGGGATACAACGATGGTCGCTGGCCACCGACTTGCTGACTTCTCCCGATGGGGTGTGCTGTTCCTGGCGATTTTTCTGGCCTTCCACTGGCAAGAAGTTGCCACACCCACCTTCAACCTGGATGACTGGGCTGTTTTTGATACGCCGATCTGGCAGGTCCATCTGAACCGACCCGGTTGGGATGTTATGTACGCACTGCTCTTTCAGTATGGATTTTCACCTTTCATCGGTTGGCTGATCGGAGGCTGTTCCATCTTTCTTCTGGCCTGCAGCACCGTCTTCTTCGCACCCAGGCTCACGCCCCCCTGGGTGTTCCTGCTGGCCCTGCTGATCGCGGCCCATCCCTATGTTCTGGATCTGTTCAATTTCAGCTTTGCCATCGGCCTCTACCTGCTTCCCGCTCCGATTTCCGTGGCCGCCGCGGTGCTGATGGGCCATGTCAGCCGTTGGCGTCTGCCGGCCTGGATCGCCGGCATCCTCCTGTTCACAGGCGCGATGAGCCTGTATCAACCGATGGGGTATTACGGCGTGGCTGTGCTCGGGCTCCAGGGCCTGGCCGAGGCCCTCGGCTTACGCCGGTTCGCCAGGCTGGCCTGGCTTCGGGTGCTGCTGGGGTCGCTGATCGGCGGGATTCTCTACTATCTGTTGTCCAGCCATCTGGCCACCTATATCGCCAGCCAGAACGGTCTGGAGGATTCCTCTCGGAAAGGGCTGGCAACGTTGCCACTGGCCTTCAGCAAGCTCACGGCAGGTTCAATCTATCAAGAGGTGTATCACGTCAACCTACCCCTGATCCCGCCTGTTCAGCTCATTCCAGCGGTGATTTTTCTTCTGATGGTTTTGATCGGTAGCGCCTGGATTGTGCGACAAGAGCCTGGTCTCTTCCCGTTGGCCAGGCGGCTGGGCCTGCTCTGGCTCTCGGCAGGCCTTCTGACCCTGCTGCCCTTCCTCTTGTTCTACGTATTGCGTACAAATGTACCGCCCAGATCCCTGGCACTGGCTAATTTCGGCATCTCCAGCTTCCTGGTCATCGTGCTGGCCACGATCTCCAGAGGCTGGGGCCAATGGCCACAGTCCAGACACAGAATCGGCACACTCTTTCTTTATTCTCTCGTTTTTTGTTTGGCCATTGGCTATATCCTTCCCCAGGGCATGTTCGCCTCACGCATCTGGGGGATCACCCAGGTCCTAGAGAGGCGAGACATGGCCTTCGCGCAACTGATCGCTTCCGAGGCCCGCCTCAAGGCCGGGAGTCAGGGTCTGCCCACCTCATCCTTCGGCATCTATGGGCTCACGGATCAGCTCGAGCTGTTCCCCCACTGGGTCGGCAAACCCACTCCGTTCACAACGACCTGGGGCAGCGTGGGGCAGTCGAGCTTCAGCGCACCCTGGGGTATCGAAGGTCTGTTCGCCACCCTCATGAACATCCAGATCGAGACCATTGCCCCTGAAGATGGCGCCAGAATCCCCCCTTGCACGGCCTACCCGAAATCGGGCTCCATGGTGGTTGCCGATGGCAAGTTGATTGTGTGCCTGCAGCCGAACGTGGGATCCGAGCCCTGACCCTCCTCTCGAGTCGCCCGTCTCCCCGTATCCTGCAGCAGTGCTCGGCAAGGGAATGGGGAGCAAAGTTGCCAGGATCTTGTGGCTGTTGCTGGTTCTGAGCGGAGGATTCGCCAGCTGGTTCTGGCTGAGCCTGGCTTCCCAACCCCTGGTGGATGAGCATGCCTTCAGGCAGAGCCAGACAGCCCTAAGCACTTTCTATCTGTTTGCCGATGGCACCGGTCTGTTGAATTACCAGACACCTGTGCTCGGCTGGCCTTGGTCAATTCCCTTCGAATTTCCAGGCTATCAGTTGATCACCTTCTGGGTTGAGAAGCTTCCCTGGCTAGATCTGACCCAGGCAGGGAGGCTGACCAGTGTTGGCTTCGGTGTGGCAAATCTGCTGATGGGAGTCCAGATTCTGCGCTTGTACTCCATCCCTCGAAGAGGATTACTCATCTTCTCGATTCTCTATTTCGCATCTCCAATTTACCTGTATTGGAACAGAACATTCACGATCGAAAGCACGGCTTTATTCTTCAGCCTCTGCTCCCTCTATCTCTACTGGAAGCTCCTCAGGCTGGCGAGATCGTCGAGCTGCTCAACCCTGACCCTCTGGCTGCACCTCCTGGCCCTGCTGATCGGCCTGATCCTGGCTCTGGTGCTCAAAGCCACCACCTCCCTGCCCATCGCTCTGCTGATCGGCCTGGATCTGGTGGTGAGACTGTTTCGAACAACCATCCAGGGACCGAAAGCTGGAACGATGAACACCGCTCTGACGGCGGAAATCCTTGCCGTCCTGCTGCTGTCCGTCCTGGCCCTGAAGGGGTGGACCAGCCATGCCGACGCCCTCAAAGCTGCCAACCCGATCGGGGCAGGTCTGACCTCCTCCCAGCTCTCCAGCTGGAACTTCGGACAACCGGAACATGCCATCTCCAGCAAGGTCTGGAACGACATCGTGCTGCAACGCCTGCTCACACCGGTCGGGACCCTGCCGGCCCTCGTTCTGCTGGTGGTGGGGGTGCTGCGGCCGGGCGGCGGCCCGGAAGCGGGACCGGGGACGGCGGCGCCCCCCCTGCGCTTACTCATCCTCAGCTTTCTGGGTCTCTCCATCGCCCCCCTGCTGCTGTTCACTCCACTGCATTACATCCACACCTACTATCAAAGTGCCAATCAGATCTTCCTGCTCCTGGCACTGGCCACAGCAGCCTCCAGCCCGGTCTGGAACGGAAGGAGATCCCAGGTGCTGCTCCTGGCCTGCCTCGCCACTTTACTCCTGGGCTGGTATCATTCCTTCGCAAAAATGTATTATCCAGCCGCCCTGAAATCGAGCAGTGATCGGCTGCGTGCTGGCGCGGTGATCCGATCGGGAACGGATGTCGGTGAGGTTCTTCTTGTTTTCGGGGATGACTGGAACTCGTCCCTGGCCTTCCACTCCAATCGTCGCGCCCTGACCTACCCCGACCTGGCCGAGTCCCTCGGTGTGAGCCAGACCCAGATCCTCAGCGATCCCCTGCGCTTCACCGGAGGATGGCCCATCGGAGCCATCGTCAGCCGGGAGCCGATCCCCCTGGCTCGGCTCCAGCACGCCTGCCGATCGGAGCGGCCCGTCCCGATCCGCACCGAGGGGGCCTGGCGGATCCACCGCTGCCCGGACCCATCCCCCCAGGGCTC
>CAYGQY010000037.1:0-9793 GCA_964352195.1 uncultured bacterium | reverse complement strand
AGGGCATCAACATGGCCCTGAGGGACACGATCGTCGCCGCGAATCGGCTGATGCCGGCCCTGCGGGCGAACAGCCCAGGCTGGGTCGACGCGATGCTGGCCACGGTCCAGGCCGAGCGGGAGCCCGACATCCGCCGGGCCCAGGAGCTCCAGCGGCTGGAGGCCAGCCAGGGCCTGCTGCTGCGGCAGTGGCCCTGGCTTCGCCAAGCCCTGCTGGGGTCGCCGCTTCCGGTGCGCCGTCGGCTCCGGCACCGCTGGCTGACACGTCAGCGGCCGCTCCGACACGGCCTCGGCACGGTTCGGCTCACCGTCTGAGCCGGTCGGCATGATGGACATCGACTCCGCAGCCCTGTCATGGCCCGGTCCAGCCTCGTCGCCACGCTGCTGACCTCTGCCCTGTGCCCGCTCCTGGCGGGCACGGGCACCCCGGCGCGAGCCGCGGAGGCCTTCATTCCCTATCCCAGCAATGAAGCCCTCCGCGAAGTTCAACTGGCCGCCATCGCCTGCGGCCGGGAGAACACGGCCAGCAGCTGCGAGCGGGCCCGCAGCCTGGCCGATCCGCTGATGGACCACCCGCTGCTGCCGGGGTTCTGCAAGGACGCCGTCTGGGAGGTGGTTCAGTCATCCCAGACGACCAGCAGCAACGACTTCACCCGCTGGGACCGGGTGGATCAGGCGGCGGAGCGGCTGGTGACCAGTTGCCGGCGCCGGCCCGCGGCGCCGGCCCGCACGGACGGTCCCCCGGGTGGGCCGCCCTCGGGTGCTCCTTCCGGTCAGCCGCCAGGCAACCGGCCCTCCGGATTCGGATTCGGCACCGCCCCCTGACCCCCTGACCCGACGGGGAACCCCGTCGGGTCAGGGGGTCTCGGTCTGGGACGGGTCACTGAGCTCCAGCAGGGCCCGGGCCGAGCGATCCATGAAGGGCATCGTCCAACCGGTGCTGACCACCACCTCCTCGGCCAGGCGGCACAGGGGTGAGCCGAGGCCTTCGGCCTGACAACTGGAGGAAAGTCCCAGCAGGGCGTTGGTCAACTTGCCCATCAGACAGCTGTCGTCGCCGGACCTGGCCAGGACAGCCTTGGCGGCGACCCGGGTGCGGGCGATGGCTTCGTTGAGCGGTCGGGCCGGGGCCGCACCCATGACGGCGGCTCCCGCCCTCTGGCCCCCTGCGCTGAGCAGGCCGGCCGAGACCAGGGCCAGCGCCATCCCCCACAACCTCAACCCACTCCAGGCTCCGGCGGAGCGGAACCTGAGCGATCCGGCCCGGGAGGCGCCGGGCTCCGAGCGGACGGTCCGCTCCGGCTGGAACGGCCGGTCGGTCGGGCCATGGCCGCCGGACCGGGAAGGGCCGTGGATCCGGGAAGGGCGTTCAGCCATGGCAGCGCGGGTGACCTGACTCCCACGTTAACGAGCGCGGATCGGCCTGCCGGGCGGGTCCGGCCCCCAGGGCTAGCCTGACGTCCTCCGGCCGGCCCCCATGACCAGCAGCGCCTCCTCCCTGGCGATCCGTCAGGTTCCCCTGAGCGCGCCCTTCACCGATCAGAGGCCCGGCACCTCCGGATTGCGCAAAAGCAGCCACCGGTTCGCCCAGTCCCACTACCTGGAGAGCTTCATCGAAGCGGTCTTCAGGGTGCTGCCGGGGGTGGCTGGTGGAACCTTGATCGTCGGCGGCGACGGCCGTTACGGCAACCGCCACGCCATCGACGTGATCATCCGCATGGGGGCGGCCCATGGCCTGTCCCGGCTCATCACCACCACGGATGGCATCCTTTCCACCCCCGCCGCCTCCCACCTGATCCGCAGCCACGGCGCGATCGGAGGAATCATCCTCTCGGCCAGCCACAATCCCGGCGGCCCCGAGGGGGATTTCGGCGTCAAGGTGAACGGAGCCAATGGTGGCCCGGCCCCCGAATCGATCACGGAGGCCATCTACGCCGCCACCACGACCCTGGAGGGCTACCGCATCGTCGATGCCGATCCCCCCCACCTCGACAGCCCGGACCAGTGGAGGGTCGGGACACTACGGGTCGAGGTGATCGACGGGGTGGAGGACTACGTGAGCCTGTTGCAGGGCCTGTTCGACTTCGATCAGATCGCCGACCTGCTGCGTGGCGACCTGCCGATCGCCTTCGACGCCATGCACGCCGTCACCGGACCCTACGCCCGGCGTCTCCTCGAAGGCCTGCTCGGCGCTCCGGCGGGAACGGTACGCCACGGGATCCCGCTGGAGGATTTCGGCGGAGGCCATCCCGACCCCAACTTGACCTACGCCCATGATCTGGCGGCGCTGCTGCTGGAGGGCGATCACTACCGCTTCGGCGCCGCCTGCGACGGCGACGGCGACCGCAACATGATTCTGGGGTCCCATTGTTTCGTGAATCCCAGTGACAGCCTGGCGGTCCTCACCGCCAACGCCGCTCTGGCGCCCGGTTACGCCGGGGGGCTGGACGGAGTCGCCCGATCGATGCCGACCAGTGCGGCCGTCGATGTGGTGGCCCGTGACCTGGGGCTGCCCTGCTACGAAACCCCCACCGGCTGGAAATTCTTCGGGAATCTGCTCGATGCCGGCCGGATCACGCTCTGCGGCGAGGAGAGCTTCGGTACCGGCAGCAATCACATCCGGGAGAAGGACGGGCTCTGGGCCGTGCTGTTCTGGTTGCAGATCCTGGCGCGGCGGCGCTGCTCCGTGGCCGAGGTGATGGCCGAGCACTGGAGCCGCTTCGGTCGGCACTATTACTCCCGTCACGATTATGAAGCGGTGGCCGGCGACCGGGCCCATGGGCTCTACGACCGGCTCCGGGGGATGCTCCCCCAGTTGGTGGGCGCATCCTTCGCTGGCCGGCGCATCACCACCGCCGACGACTTCAGCTACACCGATCCGGTCGACGGCTCACTCACCACGGGCCAGGGACTGCGTCTCCTGCTCGAGGACGGCAGCCGGGCGGTGGTGCGCCTCTCGGGCACCGGCACCCAGGGAGCCACCCTGCGGCTGTATCTGGAGAGCTATGTGGGCGCGGGCGGCAACCTCGGCCGGGATCCGCAGGAGGCCCTGGCTGATCTCATCTCCGCCTCCGACCAGCTCGCCGAGATCCGCCGCCGCACGGGGATGGAGCGCCCCACGGTGATCACCTGAGGCCGTCCCCACCGCCATCGAGGGGAGCTCCGGGCTCGCCACGCCGGGTCAGCCCGATCTGACGCAGGCTTTCCCCCCAGACGCCGCAGAAGCCCGCCATCCCCACCACCACCACCCAGAAGCGGGGGTGAATCGGCGGCAGGAGTTCACCCGGAGATCTCGAGGCCCGGTGGGCCAGGCTCAGCAGCAACAAGGAGGCACAGACGTTGATCACCCCCGCCAGCATGATCCGGCGGCGGTCGACCCGCAGCTGGCGCTGGGGACGATATCCGGCAGGCTTGGGCAGGGGCATCTCAGCGGGCCGGTAGCACCGGTTCGGTCTGCTGGCTGGCCGGGAACCAGGCGGCCTCCAGCTGCTTCATCAACACGTAGAACGATGGCACCACGAACAGACTGAGCACGGTGGCCACCAGCAGCCCCCCGAAGATCACCGCGCCGAGGGACTGCTGACTGAGGGCTCCGGCCCCACTGGCCACGAGCAGGGGAAAGAACCCAGCCAGGGCCGCCATGGCCGTCATCAGAATCGGGCGCAGGCGGGAGCAGGCGGCCGCCAGGGCCGCCTCCGCCGCCGTCATCCCCTGCTCCATCCGCTGGTTGGCCAGATCAACGATCAGAATCCCATTCTTGGCGGCCAGGCCGATCAACGTCACCAGACCCACCTGGGCATACACATTGTTCACCTGGCCGCGCAGCACCAGGAAGAGCAGGGCTCCGAGCATCGCCAGCGGCACCGTCATCAGGATGATCAGCGGATCGATGTAGCTGCCGTACTGGGCCGAGAGCACCAGATACACCACCACGATCCCGAGGGCGAACACAAGGATGGCCAGGGCACCGGCCGCCACCTCCGAGCGCGTCAGGGCCGACCAGGCGGAACCGATGTTGGCGAAGTTGAACTGGCGAAAGGTGTCAGCCAGAGTGTCGATCGCCTGGCCGCTGCTCTTGCCCAGGGCTTCCACCCCCTGAATCAACACCGTGCGGTAGAGATCGAAGTGGCTGATGATCGGCGGTGCACTGTCCAGGCGGGCCTGCACCACGTTGGAGAGGGGAACCAGCTGGCCGGAGCGGTTGGAGACATTGAGATCCTGCAGATCCTGGACCATGCTGCGATGGGCCGCATCGGCCTGCACGTAGACCTGGCGGTATTGCTGCTGCTCATAGGTCTGGTTGACGAAACTGCCCCCTGTGAGGGTGCCCAGCACCTGCATGGCGTCTGCAAAATCGATGTCGAGGGAGGCCATCCTGTCCCGGTCCACATCCAGACGCCAGACCGGGGCATCACTGATGAACTGGGTGTAGAGATTGCGGAAGGTTCCGGTGGCCCTGGCCTTGCCGATCAGCTCACCGGCGAGAGTGGAGAGTTCGGTGGGACTGTAGCCACCGTTGCTGAGGTCATTGAACTGGAAGGACAGGCCCCCCTGGGCGCCGAAACCGGGCACGGCCGCCGGGGCCTGAGCCAGCACCACGGCACCGGGAATCTCAGCGAAGGCCTTGTTCATCCGCAGGATGATCGCGTTGGCCGACTGCTGGGGGCTGGTGCGCTCCTCGATTGGCTTCAGTCCGAAGAAGAAGAGACCCTGGTTCAGCGAGCCTCCGTTGAAACCGGCTCCGCCGACCATCTCACCGGACACCACGTCGGGCTCCTTGGCGATGATTTTTCTGGCCTGATCCGCCACTCCCATCGTGGCCTCGATCGAGGCCTGGGCTGGCAATTGAATGATGCCCAGGCCGTAGCCCTGATCTTCGGTGGGAACGAAACCGGTGGGGATGAGCACGAAGGCGGCGCCGGTGAGCAGCACCCCCCCCAGCAGACCGATGGCCACAAGACGCCTCAGCCGGATCACCTGCTCCAGCAGAGCCGCATAGCCGCGGGCCAACCGGTCGAACCCCCTGTTGAACGCCGCGAAGATGGGCATCAGGAAGGAGCCGATCACCGCCCCGACCAGTCCCAGCACCAGGGCCAGCAGCCAACCACCGGCCAGGGTGCCGTACAGGGCGCCGAGCCCACCGCCGATCGCCGTCCAGCGCCATCCGCGGGGTTCCGTCTTGCCACCACCGAGCAGCAGCGCTGACTGCAGGGGTTTGCCGGTGATGGCATTGAAGGTGGACACGATGATCGAGAAGACGATCGTGAGCGCGAACTGCCGGTAGATCACCCCGGTGGCGCCGGGGAAGAAGGCCACAGGCACGAACACGGCCAGCAGCACCAGCGCCGTGGCAAAAATAGCTCCGGTCAGTTCCTTCATGGCATTGGACGCAGCCACGAAGGGAGGATCGCCGGCCTCGATCCGAGCCGACACGGCCTCCACCACCACGATCGCGTCGTCCACTACGAGCCCCGTGGCCAGGATGATGCCCAGAAGAGTGAGTTCGTTGATCGAAAACCCGAAGGCCTTCACGAACACCATCGCGCCCAGCAGCGCGATCGGCAGAGCCAGGGCCGGGACGGCGGTGGCCTTCCAGTCCTGCAGGAACAGGAAGATGATCAACAGCACCAGCACCACCGCATCGCGGAGGGCATCGAGGGCTCCTTCGATCGAGGCATTGATGAAGTCAGTCTGATCGAACACCTTTTCCAGAACCACTCCTGGGGGCAGGGAGTTCCGGAACTGGGTGAGGACCACGTCCACAGCCTTGGCCGTGGAAATGGCATTACTTCCGGGGAGCTGAATGACCCCGAACCCGACGGAGGGAAAGCCACTGATGGCATTCACCGCCGATTGGTTGAAATTCTGGAAGGCGTACTCAGCTCGCCCCACATCGCCAAGCCGGATCAGGCCTCCGTCGGGGCCTTTAGCCAGGATGAGTTTCTCGAATTGCGCAACGGTTTCGAGATTTCCATTCACAAGAATCGGAAAGGTGCTGCGATTGGTGCGCAGCGAAGGGGGACCACCAATGCTGCCTGCCACCACCACCACATTCTGGGACTCCAGCGCATTCACCACATCGGTGACCGAAAGATTGAAGCGGGAGAGTCGCAGGGGATCAACCCAGAGGCGAAAGGCTGGGTCGGCGGCACCGAAGATATTCACCTGGCCGACACCGTCGGCGCGGGTCAGCGGATAGAGCAGATTGAGCTGGAGCAGACCATTAAGGTAATTATTATCGAATTGACCCTCACTCGAAGTGAGATTGTAGACCAGAAGATAACTGCCTGAAGTCTGCTGAACCGTCACCCCCTGGGCATTCACCTGCGGCGGCAGCTGGGGGCTGGCTGTCTGCACCCGGTTCAGCACATTCACCTGGTCGATATCGGGATTCGTACCTGGTTTGAAATAGACATTGATCTGGCTGCTTCCCTCCCCGGTGCTGGTGGAGGTGATGTAGTCCATTCCGGGAGCACCGTTGATCTGCTCCTCGAGGGGGCCCGTCACCGCGCTCTCGACCGTGAGGGCATCGGCACCCGGCAGGCTGGCGTTCACCTGGATCGTGGGTGGTGCGATGTCGGGCAGGTTTTCGATCGGCAGCAGCGGCAGGCTGATCACCCCGGCCAGCAGGATCAGCACGCTGCACACCGTGCTGAGCACGGGTCGGCGGATGAAGGTGTCCGACAGGCTCATGCGCGGGTCTGGGAGGCCGGGGGCGCGGCGGGGGCGGGAGCGGAGGCCCGCACGGCGAGACCGCTGCGCAGCTGGGCCAGGTTGCCCAGGATCACCGCATCGCTGGTCTGCAGCCCCGAGGTCACCGGGTAGACCCCGCTCTGGAGCGTGCCAAGGGTCACGGGCACCTGCACGGCCACCAGCGACCCGGCCGGGGGCGCCGGTTCGATCTCCCGACCCAGGCGGGCACGGGCCTGCTGAGGACTCACCGCCAGGAACACGAAGGTCTTGCCGGCCTGAAGCAGCACCGCCTGCTCAGGAATAGAGAGGGTGCTGCCCTGGGAAAAGATCAAGGTGGCATTGACCCGCTGGTTGTTGCGCAGGGCGCCGTCCCTGTTGGCGAAGGTGGCCTTCACTAACAGGGTCTGACGTTCCTTGTCGAGCGAGGGCGCCACGAAGCTCACGGCGCCGCGGGCGATCAACTCCGGGCGATCGGGGGCCCGCAGCACCACCGGCAGGCCAGGCCTGACCCGGGCGGCATCCTCTCCGGGAACATCCAACCGCACCCAGAGCTGGGAATTGTCAACCACGCTGGTGACCGCGGCTCCGGCCCGCACGACGTCACCGGGTTTGGCCAGCAGGCTGCCCACCTGGCCCGCGATGGGGGCGGTGACGTTCTTGTAACCCAGCGTGGCCTGGGAAGCCTTCAGTTGATCGCGGCTCTGCAGGGCCTGGGTAATGTAGAAATCGCGCTCCTTGGTGGAGACGGCGCCCTGATCATTCAGAAAGATGTAGCGCTCCGCATTGATCACGTCCTTGCGGGCCTCAGCCGTATCGGCGTCGGTGGCCGCCTGCTGCTGGACCTGGTCGAGGCGGAAGAGCAGGTCACCCCGCTGGACCGGCTGGCCCTCCTGCATGGGCATGGCCACGATGCGGCCATCGATCTCCGCCGCGAGCTTCACCTCCCGGATGGCCTCCAGCGTGCTCTGGTAATCGGCTGAGTCGGTGAAGACCGACGGACGGGGATTGACCACCTTCACCGCGGGAGGCGGTTGCAGAGGAGGCTTGGACGGAGCACAACCAAGCACCGAAGCCAGCGCCGCCAGAGTGGAGGCCGCCAGAAGGAGGGTGGGGGGGCGCAAGGGGCGGATCACGGATTCGGCCATGGCTTGCGAAGGTTAGGAGCAGAGCCGCCCCCTTGCGACGGGGGAGCGACCGATATTCAGCGGCGCTTCTGGTGATAATCGCGCTCGGGATTGCGCTCCTGAAGCTGGCGCACCGACTCGAGCGTGAGGCCGGCAAAGCCCCCGAAGGCGCTCAGCAGGGCGTTGTAGATCAGAAAGGCCCGACGGGGAATCTCCACGGGCGTGTTGCGCACCACCACCGACAGCATCAGGGCCAGGGCCAGTCCGAGAGCGGCACCGACCACCGCCGCCATCAGCACCTTGCGTCCATTCAGGGGGGCTGGCTGGGTCATCCTTCGACCGGAGTCGGGGCCGGTGGCGGAGTCTGCCGGTCTGGAGCCGCTGGAGTGAGCCACTGCTTCATAACCACATAGAAGACGGGAACCACCAGCAGCGACAGCACCGTGGCCACCAGCAGCCCGCCGAACACCACGGTTCCCAGGGACGCCTGGCTGCGGGCCCCGGCCCCGCTGGCGAGGACCAGCGGCAGGAAGCCGAACAAGGAAGAAATGGCCGTCATGATGATCGGCCTCAGACGGGATCGGGCCGACTCCCGGGCCGCTTCGAGGGGGCTGGCTCCCTCGGCCATGCGCTGGTTGGCCAGATCCACGATCAGGATGCCGTTCTTGGCGGCCAGGCCGATCAGCATCACCAGGCCCACCTGGGCGTAGATGTTGAGTTCGTAGCCCCGCATGCCGAGGAAGATCAGGGCCCCGAGCATGGCGGTTGGCACCGTCATCAGGATGATCAGCGGATCGCTGTAACTCTCATACTGGGCCGCCAGCACCATGTAGACCACCAGGATGCCCAGGGCGAAGATCACCACAGCCAGGGCCCCGGCCTTCACCTCCTCCCTCGAGAGGCCGGTCCAGTCGTAGCCGAGGCCGGGAATGTCGAGCTCGCGGAAGCTGGCGAGCATTCCCTTGATCGCCTGCCCGGAGCTGTTGCCCGCCGCGGGGGAACCCTCCACCTTGATCGAGCGATAGAGATTGAAACGGGGAATGATCGATGGCCCCGTGACTGGTTCCACCTGGAAGAATTCGGCGAGGGACACGGCCTCACCCCCGGCGTTCTTGACGAAGATCGATTTCAGCCGATCGGGAGTGGCCCGGAACTGCTCGTCTGCCTGGACGTAGACGCGTCGCACCCGGCCATCCTGGAAGGTGTCGTTGATGTAGGCGCCCCCGAAGTAGAAGCTGAACGTCTGCATCGCCTGGCCGTAATCGACCCCCAGGGAGGCCAGACGATCCCGGTCAACCTGGATGGCCAGCTGGGGGGACTCCGGGCTGAACTGGGTGAACGGGCTTCTGGAGTCGTAGAGGGGACGACCATTGACCTCGATCGCCCTGGCCCTGGAGATCAGGTCGGTGGACGCTCCGAAGAACTCCGGCAGGGAGATGGCGCCACCACTCTGGTTGAGCATCTGGAACTCGAAGCCACCGGACGCGCCGAAGCCTGGAATGGCGGGGGGTTCCACCACGATCACCCGGGCCTCCTGGATCGTGGCCAGCTTCTGGCGCAACCGCTCGGTGATCGCCCCCATCGACTGGTCCGCACTCTGACGTTCGTTCCAGTTGGTGGTGCCGAAGAAGAACAGGCCCTTGTTGGGGGCGTTGCCATCGAGGCTGGCGCCGCTGAAGATCGCCGCCGAGCGGATGCTGGGTTCGGTCCGCAGCACCTCGGCCACCCGGGCGTTGATGCGTCGGGTGTTCTCCTCCGATCCCCCATCTGGAGCCTGAACGAATCCGATGCCGTAACCCTGATCTTCGATCGGAACAAAACCACTGGGAATGGCGTTGAAGGCGACCCCGGTGAGGGTCAGGCCGGCCAGCAGCAGGGCCATCACCAGCTTGCGGCGACCGAGCACCCAGCCAAGCAGGCCGTCGTAGCGACGTTCGAACACCGCGTAGAACCGGTTGAAGGCGGCGAAGATCGTGA
>CAYGQY010000036.1:0-9799 GCA_964352195.1 uncultured bacterium | reverse complement strand
CAGCAGGGCGGTGGGGGCGCTGCCGATCAGCACCACAGCCCCGGGGCAATCCGCCAGGGCCCCATCCATCCCCGCCGCGGTGCGGGTGCCCCCCCGGGGGGGCACGTCCGGGGCCCACTCGAGCACGCTGCGGACCGGATTGCCGAAGGTGCGACGGGCCATCGGAGACACCGCGGCCGCCGCCATCGCCGTGTCAGTGAGGATCACCGCACCGCCGGCCAGCGCCGCCATCCCCAGCCGGCAGGCCTCGGGGCTGACGTGCAGATCCGGGGCGATGCTGAGGTCACCGCTGCTGTGCACCAGCCGCTCCAGCACCTCCTGCTCGAGCGGATCCCGGCCGGTGGGACCGAGCCCCTGACGGATGCGCCGCACGCTTTCGGTGAAGATCGGATGATCCACGGCCTGCCCCGATGCCGATCCATCTCTACTGGGGGGAGGACGAGGCCGCCCGCAGCCGGGCGGTGGAGGAGCTGATCGCCCGGGTGGTGGATCCGGCCTGGCACAGCATCAACCTCAGCCGACTCGACGGCAGCGACCCGGTCCAAGCCTCCGGGGCCCTCTCGGAGGCCCGCACCCCGCCGCTCGGAGGCGGCGAACGGGTCGTGGTGCTGCAGCGCAGCCCCTTCGGCGGCTCCTGTCCGGCCGAGCTGGCCGGACAGCTGGAGAAGAGCGTGGACCTGATCCCGGAGCAGAGTCATCTGGTGCTGGTGAGTGCGGGGAAACCGGACGCCAGGCTGCGGACGACGAAAACCCTGCGGCAACGGGCCGAGGAGCGCTGTTTCGCACTGCCCGCCGTCTGGGATGGTGCCGGGCAGGTGGAGCTGGTGACCCGCACCGCCCATGCCCTGGGGGTGACACTGGAGTCCGCCGCCGCAACCGCCCTCGCCGAAGCGATCGGCAGTGACAGCACCCGACTGGCCAGTGAGCTGGAGAAGCTCGCCCTCTACCGGGGCGACCGGCCGATCGACGCCACCGCCGTGGCCAGCCTGGTGGGAGGCCACAGCACCACCAGCCTGGCGGTGGGGGATGCGCTGCTGGAGGGACGCCCGGAGCAGGCGATCGCCCTGGTGGATGAGCTGCTGCAGGCGGGAGAGCCCGCCCTGCGGCTGGTGGCGACCCTGGCGGGCCAGGTCAGGGGCTGGCTCTGGGTGAGCCTGCTGGAGGCCTCAGGAGAACAGGACGTGGCCGTGATCGCGCGCGCGGCCGGCATCGGCAATCCGAAGCGGATCTACGTGATGCGCCGCCAGATCCGCGGCCGCCCGCCCCGGCGCCTGCTGCAGCTGCTGGGCCAGGTGCTGGAGGTCGAAGCCGCCCTGAAACGGGGGAGCGAGGCTGGTGCGGCCTTCCGTGATGGGCTGCTGCTGGCCACCGGCCGATAATCGGCGCAGCACACCGCGCACACGCGCCGACCGGGATGGCCCTGCTGGTTCAGAAGTTCGGGGGCTCCTCCGTCGGCAGCGTCGCGCGCATCCAGGCCGTGGCCCGGCGGATCGCCGCCAGCCGGGAGGAGGGTCACGACCTGGTGGTGGTGGTGTCGGCGATGGGGCACTCCACCGATGAACTCACGGCCCTGGCCCGGGCCGTCTGCGGCGCCCCCCCCCAGCGGGAGATGGACATGCTGCTGGCGACCGGCGAGCAGGTGTCGATCGCCCTGCTGGCGATGGCCCTGCACGGGATCGGGGTGCCGGCCGTCTCGATGACCGGGGCCCAGGTCGGCATCGTCACCGAATCGGCCCATGGCCGGGCCCGCATCCTGGAGGTGCGCACTGACCGGCTCCTGAACCTGCTCAACGACGGACAGGTGGTGGTGGTGGCCGGATTCCAGGGCACCAGCAGCGGTAGCGGCGGCACTCCCGAGATCACCACCCTGGGGCGCGGCGGCTCCGACACGTCGGCGGTGGCCCTGGCGGCGGCCGTGGGGGCGGACGCCTGCGAGATTTACACCGATGTCCCCGGCGTGCTGAGCACCGATCCGCGGCTGGTGGCCGATGCCCAGCTGATGGTGGAGGTGAGCTGCAACGAGATGCTGGAGCTGGCCAGCCTGGGCGCCGCGGTGCTGCATCCCAGGGCAGTGGAGATCGCCCGCAACTACGGGGTGCCGCTGGTGGTGCGCTCCAGCTGGAGCGATGCGCCCGGCACCTGCCTGACCAGCGGCAGCCAGCGCCGCATCGGCAGCGGCGGGCTGGAGCTGGGCAAACCGGTGGACGGGGCGGAGCTGGAGGAGCGGCAGGCGGTGCTGGCCTTCACGCGGGTGCCCGATCGACCCGGGATCGCCGCCCTGCTGTTTGAGGCTCTCTCCGGGGCCGACCTGAACGTGGACCTGATCGTGCAGTCCACCCACGAGGGCACCAGCAACGACATCGCCTTCACCCTGGCCGAGGCGGAACTGCCGGCGGCCCGCCAGGTCTGCCTCGGACTGCTGCGGGATCTGGAGGTGGAGGGCAACGCCCTGGCCTCCGAGGCCGGGCTGGCCAAGCTGAGCATCTCCGGGGCCGGGATCATGGGCCGCCCCGGCATCGCCGCCCGGCTGTTCGACACCCTGGCCCGGTCGGGCATCAATCTGCGCATGATCGCCACCAGCGAGGTGAAAGTGAGCTGCCTGGTGGAAGGCGGCCAGGGCGCCCGGGCCCTGCGGGCCGCCGCCGAGGTGTTCGAACTACAGGACCACCAGCTCCGCCAGAACCCGCTGCCCTGCAGCCAGGACGATCCCGCCGTCCGAGGGGTCGCCCTGGACCGTCACCAGGCCCAGGTGGCGGTGCGGCAGGTGCCCGACCGGCCAGGCACGGCGGCGGCCGTCTGCCGGGCCCTGGCCGACGCCGGCATCAGCCTGGACACGATCGTGCAGTCGGAGCGAACCGGCAGCACCAGCAGCGGCCGGAGTCGGGACATGAGCTTCACCCTGCGGCGCGAGGACCTGGACCGGGCCCGGGCCGCCCTCCAACCCCTGCTCCTCGCCTGGCCCGAGGCTCGCTTCGAGCAGGGCAGTCCCATCGCCCGGGTCAGCGCCGTGGGGGCGGGGATGCCCTGCACCCCCGGAACGGCGGCACGAATGTTCCGGGCTCTGGCCGAAGCGGAGGTGAACATCGAGATGATCGCCACCAGTGAGATCCGCACCAGCTGTGTGGTGGCGGAGGCCGACGGGGTCCGCGCGCTACGGGCGGTGCATGCCTGCTTCGGCCTGGGCGGGCCGGCCCTGCATCGGGTCCACGGGGACAGCCCCGCGGAGGCCCTCTCCTAGGTGCCCTGGCTGCGTCACCGACGCTGGTTGGTGCTGGCGGCGGGTCTGGATGCCCTGGGGGTGTGCCTGCTGGCCATCGGGATCGATGGCAGCCGCTCGGCCCTGATCGGCCGACAGATCGGGCTGCTGCTGGTGCTGGTGGCGGCCTATCTGAGTCTGGGCTGGCTGTTCGGCTCCTACACCCTGCTCAAGGCCTCGCGGCTTCGCTGGGTGCAGCTGGTGACGCGGTTGGGGATCACCAGCCTGGCCTCGGTCACCGCCGGGGCGCTGCTCGGCTGGCTGCTGCGGGCCTCCCCCGAGCTCACCCTGCTGCACCGGGGCAGCCTGCTGCCGCTGTTCTCCCTGGCGGCGCTCTGGAGCGGGGGTGTCCGTTTGCTCCTCTGGCCCCTGGCAAGGGCCCAGCAGCAGGATATCTGGCAGATCGTGGCGCTACCCGACGAACGCGAGGAGGTCCGACGGGAATGGGAGAGGCTCGGGGGTCCAAGCGCCCCGACCATCAACGGCTTCAGCCTGCAGGGGCCCTATGGCGACCAGCAGAGCGCTGAAGGTGCCCCGATGTCGATCAGCGGGATTGCCCTCAGCCACGGGGTGCTCAGCCAGCCGGATGTGCTGCGCTACTGCGCCACGGTGGTGGCCGAAGGCCTGCCGATCACCTCGCTGGTCCAGGTCGCCGAACAGGAACTGCAGCGCATCCCGCCCCGCTGGGTGGGGGATCAATGGCTGCTGTTCTCCGATCGGATCGAGGGCCGGCCCGCCGGCTTCGAACGGCAGCTCAAGCGCTATGCCGATGTGATGAGCAGCCTGCTGCTGCTGCTGCTCAGCAGCCCGGTGCTGCTGCTGGCGGCCCTGATGATCCGCCTCCAGGACGGGGGTGCGATCCTCTACCGCCAGCGCCGCACGGGGCTGCTGGGCCATGGCTTCGAGGTGATCAAACTGCGCACGATGGTGCCCCAGGCGGAGGCGGGCGAGGCGATCTGGTCGGATCCGCACGATCCGCGCATCACGTCCGTGGGGCGCTGGCTGCGGCGCACCCGGATCGATGAGCTACCCCAGCTGCTGAACGTGCTGCGGGGCGAGATGAGCCTGATTGGCCCGCGGCCGGAGCGGCCGGAACTGGAGGAGGAACTCGAGCGGGCGATCCCCAACTACCGCTTGCGGCACTGGATCCGGCCCGGTCTGAGTGGCTGGGCCCAGGTCAACATGCCCTACAGCTCCACCGTGGAAGATGCCGAGCTGAAGCTGAGCTACGACCTCTTCTATCTGCGCAACAGCAGCATCTGGCTGGATCTGCTGATCCTGGTCAAAACGATCAAGATCGTGCTGAAGGCCACCGGGCGCTAGCGGTCGGGGAAATGGGACTAGGTGCTGCGCACCAGTTTCTGGCGCAGCCGCTTGATGCGGTCGCGCAGATTGGCGGCCTCCTCGAAGTCCAGATCGCTGGCGGCCCGCTTCATCCGATCCTCCAGCTGATTGATCAGTTCGGGCAGCGATTCCAGGGGCACGTCGTTATGCTGAGCCTGCTCCAGGGCCGATTCCAGCTGATCATCGCTGAGGCGACGGGACACCTCCAGAAAGGCGAGAATGGCATTGCCGGCCCGTTTGCCGGCCGGTGTGGGCGTGATGCCGTGGCGCAGGTTGTAGGCGTGTTGGATCCCTCGCCGTCGCTCGGTTTCGGAGATGGCCCTCGCCATGGAATCGGTGAGGTTATCGGCATAGAGAAGCGCCACGCCGCTGATGTGACGGGCGGCCCGGCCGATCGTCTGGACCAGGGAGCGTTCCGCCCGCAGGAATCCCTCCTTGTCGGCATCGAGAATCGCCACCAGGGACACTTCGGGCAGATCCAGGCCTTCCCGCAGCAGGTTGACGCCCACCAGGGCGTCGAAGGCGCCGTTGCGCAGATCCTGGATGATCTCGATCCGCTCGATCGAATGGATCTCGGAGTGGAGGTAGCGCACCCGCACCCCATTCTCGGCCAGGTAGTCGGTGAGATCCTCCGCCATCCGCTTGGTCAAGGTGGTGATCAGACAGCGCTCCTGGCGCTCGGCCCGCAAACGGATTTCACCGAGCAGATCGTCCACCTGGCCTTCGCTGGGTCGCACCTCCACCACCGGATCGAGCACACCGGTGGGGCGGATCACCTGCTCGGCCACCTGGCCCCGGCTCTGGTCCAGTTCCCAGGCCCCCGGAGTGGCCGAGACGAAGATGGTCTGGCGGGCCTTCTCCCAGAACTCCTCGGCCTTGAGCGGACGGTTGTCGGCGGCGCTGGGCAGCCGGAAGCCATGCTCGATGAGCACCTGCTTGCGGGACTGGTCGCCGTTGTACATGGCATGGAGCTGGGAGCAGGTGACATGGCTCTCGTCCACCACGAGCAGCCAGTCGTCGGGGAAGTAATCGATCAGGCATTCCGGCGGAGTGCCGGCCGGCCGGCCGGCCAGATGCCGGGCGTAGTTCTCGACGCCATTGCAGTACCCGACCTCCCGCAGCATCTCGAGGTCGTAGGTGGTGCGCTGCTCGAGCCGTTGGGCCTCCAGCAGACGGCCCTGGCCGTTCAGCACCTCCAGCCGGTCGCTGAGCTCGGTGCGGATGGCGGCAATGGCCGTTTCGAGCCGGTCCTTGGGGGTGACGAAGTGCTTGGCCGGATAGATGTTGATCGTCTCGAGGCTCTGCAGGATCTCGCCGGTGGTGGGGTCCACATAGCGGATCGCCTCCACGTCATCGCCAAACAGCTCGATGCGCACCAGCCGATCCTCGTAGGCGGGTCCGATCTCCAGCACATCGCCCTTGACGCGGAAGCGACCGCGGCTCACCTCCATGTCGTTGCGGGAGTACTGGTTGTTGACCAGTTCGCGCAGGGAACCGCGCAGATCGAGCCGCTGCCCCACCGTGAAGGGAACCGCCGCCTTGAGATATTCCGATGGAATCCCCAGACCGTAGATGCAACTGATCGAGGCCACCACGATCACATCGCGCCGCTCGAACAGGGAGCGCGTAGCGGAATGGCGCAGCATGTCGATCTCTTCGTTGATCGACGCGGTCTTGGCGATGTAAGTGTCCGAAACCGGAACGTAGGCCTCGGGCTGGTAATAGTCGTAATAGGAGATGAAGTATTCAACGGCGTTATGCGGGAAGAACTCCCGCAGTTCGTTGCAGAGCTGGGCCGCCAGGGTCTTGTTGTGGGCGAGCACGAGGGCCGGTCGGCCGGTGCGGGCGATCACATTGGCGATCGAGAAGGTTTTGCCAGTGCCCGTGGCCCCGAGCAGGGTCTGGTAGCGATCCCCTGCCTCCACGCCACGCACCAGGGACTCGATCGCCGTGGGTTGATCCCCCTTCGGTTCGTAGGGAGCCTCAAGCTGAAAACGGGGCATGCCCGGCATCACCAGGCGCTGCCTGGCGGATCGTCGACCTTGATCCTAAGGAGCCCCCTTGGGCCACGAGGGCTCAGGAGAGTCCGGCCGCTGCGGGAAGGGCGGCGCGGGTGAAGCCCAGATCCAGGCCCAGCCAGCCTAGGATCAGGGTGCTGATCACGCTGTACACGACGGCCCCCAGGATGGCGCTGATCAACCCGTTCTTCAGCCGGAACCCGGGGATCAGCCAGGCCGCCAGGGCGAAGAGCACAATCGTGATCACCCAGTTGTAGAGGCCGCTGATCGGCGTGACAAGGCCGCCGAGGCTGGTGATCGCCCAGGGCAGGGCCAGCAGGGCCTTCAGGGGAAGGATCAGCAGCGTGCCCAGCAGGCCGATCACCACGGCGGAGAGGAGGGCTGTGCCGAAGTTCTCCAGTTCCACACCCAGTGGAAGGGCCGCCACGATCAGGAGGACGAGGGCCCGGATTGGCCACTGCAACAGCCAGACGAACGGTCCCATGGAGCGGATGCGTATCGGAGACACCCTAAGCAGGGTCTCCGGTTCAGCCAAGCGCGTCCTTCCGGACTGTCACAGCGCCAGAGCCGGGGGAGGGCGAGGTGGTGTTGCCGAGGGCGGCGCGCAGGCCACGGACCACTGCCACCATCGCCAGGGGGTCCTTGAGGCGATTCACCGCCGAACCCACACCGACACCCCGGGCTCCGGCTGCGATGGCCAGGGGCAGGGTGACGGAGGACAGGCCCGAGGCGCACAGCACCGGCACCGGCACAGCCCGGCTGATGGCATGGGCCGCCGCCAGCGTCGGCGCGGCTTTTTCGATCAGGCCCAACACCCCCGGGCTGGTGGGCCGGGAGCTGGTGCCGCCCTCGGTCTGGATGAGATCAGCGCCGGCGGCCACCAGGTCGATGGCCAGCTGCTCCTGCTGATCCAGCGGGAGCACATGGGGCACCGTGACCGAGAGGGCCAGTTCGGGAAGGAGCTGGCGGGTGCGCCGGGTGAGCGCCAGGACCTCCTCGGCACCGAAGCGGCGCCCGAGCGGATAGAAGGCGTCGAAATTGCCGATCTCCACCATGGTGGCCCCGGCCGCCACCGCCGCGGGGAACAGGTCCGGATCCACGGCCGAGACACAGATCGGCAGGGCGGAGGCGGCGACGGCCAACCGCACCAGGGCGGGATCACAGGCCACGTCGATCAGGTCGGCTCCGCCGGCGGCCGCGGCCCGGCTGATCCGCTCCACCGAGGACGCCTCGTGGTTGGTGAGACCGGCGATCACCTTCAGCAGCCGCCGCGAGCGCAACGCCTCACGCAGGGGAACGGGCAGGCTGGTGAGGCGCGACATCGGCGAAGCGGGCGGATGAAGGCGATTCTCCCATGGGGTCCCCTGCAGGACCGGCTGCATCGGGAGCTGCTGGCCGAACCCGAACTGCTGCCCCGGGACTCCCGTCTGCTGCTGGCGGTGTCGGGCGGCCAGGATTCGATGGCGCTCACCGGATTGCTGCTCGATCTGCGGCGCCTGCATGGCTGGGATCTACAGCTCTGGCACGGCGACCACCGCTGGCGGCCGGAGGCCGCGGCCCAGGCTAGGGATCTGGTCCACTGGGCCGAGGGTCAGGGGCTGCCGATCCGGGTGGAGACCGCCTCCCCGACACCAGAATCCGAGGCCGCGGCCCGGCGCTGGCGCTACGAGGGCCTGGGCCGCTGGGCGCTCCGCCTCGACTGCCGGCATGTGCTCACCGGACACACCGGCAGCGATCGGGCCGAAACCCTGCTGCTGAATCTGGCCCGCGGCACCCATCTGGCCGGCCTCGCCAGCCTGCGCCGCCGTCGCCGGCTGGAGCCCCCCCGGGGGGAGCCCGGCCATGGGAGCCTCCACCTCATCCGTCCCCTGCTCGGGCTGACCCGCCAGGACACGGGCCGGTTCTGCGCGGAGCGCGGCCTGCCCGTCTGGCGGGATCCCTCCAACGAAGATCGTCGCTTCAGCCGCAACCGGCTCCGCCGGGAGGTGCTGCCCGTCCTCGAGGCCTTGCATCCGGGAGCCGCCCTGCGGATCAGCGCCCTGGCCGGACGCCTGGAGCGCGAGCAGGATCTGCGGGCAGAGCTGCTGGCCCTGGCCGTGGCCCGGCTGCGGGATCCGGATCTCCCCTGCGCGCTGCGGCGGCCTGACCTGCAGGCCCTCTCCGCCCGCCTCCAGGAGAGCGCCCTGAGACACTGGCTGCAGGAGGCCACCGGGTCAGGACCGGCCGCCGCACAGCTGAGCGGGCTGCGCCATCGCTTGCGTGCCGGCCAGGGCCCTGGCAGCCTGGATCTCGCCGATGGATGGCGTCTCAGCTGGGACCGGACGACGCTGCGGCTTGTGCCCCTAGGCGCCGCGGCCAGCCCTCGAGACACCGGCCCGGACGCCGCCGCCATGCCCCCACCACCGCCGGGACAGTCCACGCCATGACCAGTGCCTTCAGCGCCTTCGACCAGGCCTACCGCGAGGTGGAACTGGCCTACGGCCAGAGCCGGTTCGTCGAGACCCTCGAGCGGGCGGAAGCGTTGCTGGGGGACGGAGGGCTGCGGCCGGACGACCCCAGGACGCTGCGCCTGAAGCTGGTGATGGCCCACAGCCTGTTCCACGGCCTGCAACAGCCGGCCAAGGCCGCTCCCCTCTACAGCCAGGTGCTGGAAAGCACGAGTGAACCCACCTACCGGGATCTGGCGGCTGAAGGCCTCTCCCTGTGTCGTCAGGCCCTGGAGCCCGCCTCCCCTGCGGAGGCGACCCCGGCCATGCCATGGATCTCCGGCTCCGCCGACGGTTCGCCTCAGCCGGGTTCGGAGGATGTGACGCCGGTGCGGGTCGAGGTGATCCCGAACGCGACCGCCACACCGGCTCCGGAGCCCATCCCATCGCCCGGCACCCACGAGGATGCGGAGCTGGCCAAGGGCCTGCTGCGGGTGGTGCTCGGCTGAACCGGCACCACCCGCAGCAGCATGGCGGCGGGGGGCGGTGGGGGGCTCAGCCGGCGGCCGTGGAGCGACGGCGACGGGTGCGGTTGGCCGGCATCTCGGGCTCGTCCCGCCGGGCCGGTGTGGACCCGCTGGCCGCCACGGCCTGGACGGGCGTCTCCGCCGCCGCGGCCGGTGCCGCCACCTTCACGGCGGTGGCCAGGGTCCGCTGGGGCGTGGCGGCCTTGGCGGGGTGGGAGCGGCCCACGT
>CAYGQY010000035.1:0-9926 GCA_964352195.1 uncultured bacterium | reverse complement strand
GGTTCAGACGGCGGCGGCAGCCACAGGGGGTGACGAGCGAAAGGCGGGCAGCTCCGTTTCCAGCAGATTGAGCAGCCGATCCACGTTCTCGGGCCGGCTGTTGTAACCCATCAGCCCGATCCGCCAGACCCGGCCGGCCAGGACCCCCAGGCCGCCGCCCACCTCGATGCCGTGGGTGTGGAGCAGATGGAGGCCGAAGGCCTTGCCATCGACCCCGTCCGGGATGCGCACGGTGGTGAGGGTGGGCAGGCGCAGGGACTCGCTGACGTGCAGGACGAGCCCCAGCCCCTCGAGGCCGGCCCAGAGCCGCTCGGCGTTGCGGCGATGGCGTATCCAGGCGTTCTCGAGGCCTTCCTCGGCCAGCAGGCGCAGGGCTTCGCGCATGCCGAAGTTCATGTTCACCGGAGCGGTGTGGTGATACACCCGGTTGCTGCCCCAGTACTGGTTGAGCAGGGAGACGTCGAGATACCAGTTGGGCACCTTGCCGCTGCGGGCGGCCAGCTTGGCTTCGGCGCGGGGGCCCATGCTGAACGGACCGAGCCCGGGCGGGCAGCTCAGGCCTTTCTGGCTGCAGCTGTAGGCCAGGTCCACCCCCCAGGCGTCGAGATGGAGGGGCACGGCCCCGAGGGAGGTGACGGTGTCCAGCAGGAGCAGGCAGTCATGGCGGCGGCAGAGTTCGCCGATCCCCTCCATGGGCTGGCAGACGCCCGTGGAGGTTTCGGCGTGCACCATGGCCAGGATGGAGGGGCGGTGCTGGATCAGGGCCGCTTCGATCGCATCGAGGCTGAAGGCCTCCCCCCAGGGCCGCTCGATGGTGGCCACCTCCGCCCGGTAGCGCTGGGCCATGTCCACCAGCCGCAGGCCGAAATAGCCCATCACGGCCACCAGCACCCGATCGCCGGGTTCGACGGTGTTGGCCAGGGTGGCCTCCATGGCCGCACTGCCCGTGCCGCTCATCGGGATGGTCAGGCGGTTGTCGGTCTGCCAGGCGTAGCGGAGCAGCTCCTGAACCTCCCCCATCAGCTCGATGTAGTGGGGATCGAGATGGCCGATCGGAGGGCGGGACAGGGCCTCCAGCACGGCGGGATGGGCGTTGGAGGGTCCGGGGCCGAGCAGCAGCCGGTCCGGCGTGGCGATCGGTCCGAGCGGCAGGCGATGGCGATCGCTCACGGCGGGTGAGGCGGACGCGGTGGGGACGGATGCGGTGGGAGCGGACACAGGAGGTGCTGACACGGGCGCGGCGGAGACGGCGGCAGTGGGGGCGGAGAGAGTCGGGGCGGCGGCGAACAGGGAGCCAGATCCTGTGGGGTGAGCAGGGCACGGGGTGCGGCCAGCCTAGGAACCGCCGGTGGGCGTTCTCCGGCCGGGAGCCAGGGATCCGTTCTCAGC
This sequence comes from uncultured bacterium, assembly GCA_964352195.1. Lineage (GTDB taxonomy): Bacteria > Cyanobacteriota > Cyanobacteriia > PCC-6307 > Cyanobiaceae > CAYGQY01. The sequence continues at coordinate 8,537 of CAYGQY010000035.1, read as the reverse complement.
TCGCGCGCACATCGGAAGCGGCCAGGCCGCGGGCCATGTGCTCAAACGGCACGCGCACCAGATCGGCACGCTCCACCCCGGCAGCGGCCAGGCGCTCGGCCAGCACCTGGCCCAGCAGGGTGATGCTGCGCACGGTGGGTCCGGTCGGCACGCCCAGGCTCTTGTAGGTGTCGTCGAGACCGTTGAGCACCCGCTCGTTGAGGATGGTGGCGTCGTCGGCCACCAGGGCGTAGCTGGCGTAGCGCAGGAAATAGTCCATGTCGCGCAGGCAGGCGGCGAGGCGACGGGTGGTGTAAGCGTTGCCACCGGGCAGCAGCAATTCGGGATCCTGCTCGAACAGCCGGCGGCTGGCGTCGCGCACGATCTCGGCGGCATCGCGGTTGATCACCTCCACCGCCGCCAGGCGCACCTCGGCCTCGGAGAGATACGTGCCGATGCGATCCATCGCGTCGCGATCGAGATAGCGCCCCAGCTGGTCATACCGGCCGATCAGGCCGGTGATGGCATCGCGCATGACGTTGAGATCGACGCACCTGGCCCGGAAGCTAGCACCTGTGTTGCCCCAGAACCCTGTCCAGCCATGGGATCTGGCGAATCTGACAGAAACGGTTACGCAGGCGCCACCACAGCAGCCTGGCTGGTGAATGGTGTGATGGGCTACAAACTGGACCCTGGTGGCTCCTTACGGTCCGCGCCGATCCAGCCCCCCTGCTCATCCCGGCACTCCCATGGCCCACTCCGCCCAGGACGTCCTGCGCCAGATCAAGGACGAGGGCATCGAGCTGATCGATCTCAAGTTCGCCGATCTCCACGGCAAGTGGCAGCACCTCACCGTCTGCGCTGATCTGGTCGACGAGGCCTCCTTCTCCAGCGGTCTCGCCTTCGACGGCTCCTCAATCCGGGGTTGGAAGGCCATCAACGAATCCGACATGGCGATGGTGCCCGATCCCACCAGCGGCTGGATCGATCCCTTCTACCGCCACAAGACCCTCAGCCTGATCTGCTCGATCCAGGAGCCGCGCACGGGCCAGCCCTATGGCCGCTGTTCCCGCTCCCTGGCCCGCCAGGCTCTGGATCACCTCGCCGCCAGCGGCCTGGCCGACACGGCCTACTTCGGTCCCGAGCCTGAGTTCTTTCTCTTCGATGACGTCCGCTTCAGTTCCAGCGAGGGGGGGTGCTTCTACAGCGTCGATTCGATCGAGGCACCCTGGAATTCAGGTCGGCTGGAGGAGGGGGGCAATCTCGCCAACAAGATGAATCTTAAGGAAGGCTATTTTCCGGTTCCCCCCAACGACACTTTCCAGGACATCCGCAGCGAGATGCTCCTGACCATGGGCCAGCTTGGTGTGCCGATCGAAAAGCATCACCATGAAGTGGCGGCCGGCGGGCAGCAGGAACTGGGCATGAAGTTCGCCGAGCTGTTGCAGGCGGCGGACAACGTGATGATCTACAAGTACGTGGTGCGCAACGTCGCCCGCAAATACGGACGCAGCGCCACGTTCATGCCCAAGCCAGTGTTTGCCGACAACGGCAGCGGCATGCATGTGCACCAGAGCCTCTGGAGCGCGGGGGAACCCCTCTTCTTCGGGGAGGGCACCTATGGGGATCTTTCCCAGACGGCCCGCTGGTACATCGGCGGCCTGCTGCGTCACGCCCCCAGCTTCCTGGCCTTCACCAATCCCACCACCAACAGCTACAAGCGACTGGTGCCGGGTTTCGAGGCCCCGGTGAATCTGGTCTATTCCCAGGGCAATCGCTCCGCCGCGGTGCGTATTCCCCTGACCGGCTCCAATCCCCGGGCCAAGCGGCTGGAGTTCCGCTCCGGGGATGCCCTGGCCAATCCCTACCTCGCCTTCAGCGCCATGCTGATGGCGGGTCTCGATGGCATCCGGCGCCAGATCGATCCCGGCGAGGGCACCGATCTCGACCTGTTCGAGCTGCCGGCGGAGGATCTGGCCCGGATCTCCACGGTGCCGGCCTCGCTCAACGGGGCCCTCGAGGCCCTCGAGGCCGACAAGGACTATCTGCTTGAGGGCGGGGTGTTCAGCGAAGACTTCATCGCCAACTGGATCGCCCTGAAATACGAGGAGGTCCAGCAGCTGCGCCAGCGGCCCCACCCCTTCGAGTTCAACCTCTACTACGACGCCTGAACCGCCTGAACCGGCTGGATCCCGGATTCGCGCCCGCGCCCGACTCAGCGGTGCAGCAGCTGGGCCATGGCGCTGGCGTGCAGATGCTGCTCCCGGGCCTGGCGGCGGGCCCAGGCCCGTTGCTGGTGGAGGGCGTCCCGCTCTCCGTTCGGGTCGGGATGGCGAGTGATCTGGGCCAGAACGGCGGCCCGGAGCCGCTCCTGGCGCTGATGACTCCGGGCCCAGGCCAGGAATTCGGCCGGTGTGTCGCGGAGCGGGAGCGAACCGGGCCGGGCCGCCGCGGGGACCGATCGGGAAGGGTTCATCGCTGTCACCACGGCAGAAGTCACCATTCTGTAGCAACCACTACTATTTTTGGTCGTCCGCTCCCACTCCGTCACCGGAGCCGGGGGAGCGTCGCTCGCGTCCCTTCGCCGGATCGGCTGAAATGAATGGCCTCACCGGCGTCCTGGAGTGGAGAGCCGTCCCGACCTCCCCCGTTCCCCGTCCCCCATGCGTGATCCCGTCAGCCGCCTGGCCTACCAGACCCTGCAGCGGGGCAAGAGCCTGATGGGACTGGCCCATAAGGAGGTCAGCACCCGCCTGATGGGGCTGCTGGACCCCCGCGGCACCCCCTCCCTGGTGCAGGTGCCTCCGGAGATGCTGCCGGCCCTGCAGGTCGCCATGGACCGCCTGCTCGACACCGACTGGCGCGAGGCCGAGCGGGGGCTCTACCCTCCCTCCCTGTTGTTTGAAGCCCCCTGGCTCGACTGGGCCACCCGCTATCCGCTGATCTGGCTGGATACCCCCCTCACCTGGAGCCGCCGCAGCCGGCGCCAGGTGCGCGATCTGCCCCAGGACGTGAAACCGGAGGACTATCCCGACTACTACCTGCAGAACTTTCACCACCAGACCGACGGCTACCTGAGCGACCACTCCGCCGCCCTCTACGACCTGCAGGTGGAGATCCTGTTCAACGGCACGGCCGATCCGATGCGGCGCCGGGTGCTGGCCCCGCTGCGCCAGGGCCTTGAGGCCTTCGGCGGCCGTTCCCGGGCACAGCTGCGGGTGCTCGATGTGGCCGCCGGCACCGGACGGACCCTGCGGCAGTTGCGCGGCGGACTGCCGGGGGTCCAGCTGGTGGGGCTCGATCTGTCCGCGGCCTACCTGAGGGAGGCGAACCGCACCCTCCGCCAGCTGCCCGGAGAGCTGCCCCAGCTGGTGCAGGGCAACGCGGAGGCCCTGCCCTTCGCGGAGGCTGCCGTCCAGGCGGTGACGTGCGTCTTCCTCCTCCACGAACTGCCGGCCCAGGCGCGCAGCAACGTGCTGGCCGAGTGCTTCCGGGTGCTCGAGCCGGGCGGGGTGCTGGTGCTGGCCGATTCGGTCCAGCTGGCCGACTCCCCCCAGTTCACCCCCGCCCTGGAGAATTTCCGGCGGGCCTTCCACGAGCCCTATTTCCGCCACTACCTCAGCGACGACATCGACGAACGCCTCCGCCAGGCTGGCTTCCAGGTGGTCTCGGCCGAGTCCCACTTTCTGACCCGGGTCTGGCGGGGCACCAAACCCGCCCCATGAGCGGCCGGCTGGGGTGTGGGCATCCGCTCAGAAATCGGCCCCATCCTGGCGCCATTCCCGCCGGAATCGATAGCGTGGATTCGGTTTGACCGTTCGAGACGCCGGTGCGATGGCCAATCCGTTCCGCCTCCGCTGGCTCCAGGGCTGGTTGTTCCAGACCGTCCTGATGGATGGCTATGTCCAGATCGAGGCCCATGGATACGGCATCCGTCTGCGCACCCCCCTGCAGGTGGCGGAGAGTCCGGCCGATGCGGCCGACCGGCTGGTGCTGGAAGAGGATCGTCGCCGCCGGAGCCTGCTCCACGCCTGGCGGCGTGGGCGGATTTCCCAGTGGATTGAGGAGACCGGAGGCGCGGCTGCCCCCGAGCTCAGTGATCCTGCGGCGGATCCCTACCGGCCAGCTCCCTCCGCTGCCGAACTGTTCGCCGCCGACAGTCCACTGGCGGCGGGCAGTCCCTTCCTGGTCGAGGAGCCTTCCTCCCGGCCGGACCCGGATCCGGTCGAGGTCAGGTCCGTCTCAGCCGTGGCCGGCTGAGACGGACTAGCGCAGCAGCCACCAGGCCAGCAGCATGCCGGCTCCGCCCCAGCGGAGGGCCTTCCAGAGCACCTCCTCGTGCCAGTGGCTGGTGCGCAGGGGTGCCGGCAGCGGGTCCAGCAGGCGCTGACCCAGCTCCAGCCTCTGGCGCAACCGCCGGCTCGAGCTGCTCAAGGGAACCGGCTGCCGGTTCAGCCGCTCGCCCCGGGCCACCACGGTCAGCAGGGTGGAGAGGCTGCGCAGCCAGCCATCGCGCTCGCCCCCGGGGCGGCGGGAGGGCCGGCGCCGGGGTCGTGGCCGCAGAGCAGTCGCCATGGCGTCAGGATGGGTCCTGCTCCGCCCCGCGTCCAGTGTCGGTTCCTCCCGCCGCCCCTTCTCTCCGCCCCGTTGACCGCCAGAGCTGGCCGGAGGGCAGCCGTGCCCTGGCGGTGGAGTTGCAGCGGCTGTTGGCGATCGATGGCCGCGACTGGCACGCCCTCAAGGCCCAGAAACCGCGACGGGGCGCCGAACAGGTGGCTGCGGCGCTGGTCCATCTCCTCGCCGAGGACAGTTCGCCCCAGCGGCGGGACGGCGCGGCCCAGCAGCGGGCCATCGCCCTGCTGGAGCAGGGCCTGGCCTGGCTCAAAGGGGACCTGAGCGATCCCGGCTGTCCGAGTCACGGCCATTAGGCCTCCACCCGGGCTTCGGACCAGGCTGGAGGCCTTAGCGGAGGGTGGCCACGGAGAGGCCGCCCTCCGCTCCGCGGATGGCGGCGGAGCTGGTTCGGCGGGAGGCGAGCTGGAGCCGGTTGCCGCGTTGACTCCAGCGCACGTCGTCGAAACAGTGGTGAATCAGGAAGAAACCCCGGCCGCAGCAGGCGTCGCTCTGCCGGGGCAGGTCGCCGCAGCGGGCCTGGAGCGGCACCCCCGACCCCTCATCCTGGATCTGCCAGATGATCCAGCGGGGGGTGAGGATGCGGCGGATGCGCAGGCACTTGCGGGGATCGCCCCCATTGCCATGCCGCACCGCATTGACCAGAGCCTCCTGCAGACCCAGCTGCAGCTCCGCCAGGTTCGCGGCGGCGGCCATGGGTTCAAGCAGCAGCTCCAGCAGGGGCGCCAGCTGCAGAGTGGAGGGGGTGATGAAGTCGGCCCAGCGGAGCTGACTGATCAGACGCCGGGGCATCCGGACCACTGACTGCTGAGTTTGACCCTAGCTCCGGGCCGGGCCTGCCCCTGTTCAGCCGGATACCCTGGCCTGGACGCCCGGATGCGCCAGAAGCGCATCCATCAGGCGCACTCCCCGCAGCTGGTTGATCAGCGGCATGTGGCCTTCGGGTGCCTCCAGGGACCAGGTGAAGGCGATGGGATAGCGGGTCCAGATGCCATCCCGCTTCCAGCCCAGCCGGGGCCAGAGCCGTTCCCAGCGGCCCCCACAGGCCCGCAGCAGGCGGGCCTGGACGGAAAATCCGAACCGGCCCCTGGAATAACAGGTCCAGAGCCGATCGAGGCTCTCGAGATCCTGGGCGGCGATCGGAGCCACCTCGCTGTAATAGACATAGCCACGCTGGAGCGCCCCCGCCCCGGCCAGGTGCCGCAGGCTTTCGCTGGTGATCCGATCGGCCAGCTGGAACTGGCGTCGGGCCAGGGCGTCCTGCAGGGGGCCGTGATCGAGTCCTGCGGGGCTGGCCACCTCGAGCCAGCCCCGTGGATTCTGGACCAGCAGGGCCTCACTGAGGGCGTCCTGGCGGCTGAGCAACCCCTGGATCAGCAGGCCCGCCACCCAGTCGTCGCCGCGGGGATCGAGGCCGTCGAGGGCCTGGGACAGCAGCGGCCTCAGCTCGTGACAGCGGCTGTCGAACTGGGGGAGCAGGCCACGGCGCTGCCGCGGGGAGCTGGTGAGGAACCGTTCCAGCAGCTCTTCGGCGCTGATGACCGTGGCAGAGGCGGATGGACCGGAAAGCATGATGGTCGGCGGGCCAGAGCCGTCGTGGGCCCACTATGTCAGGGCAGGTCCGCCTGGAGCGAGCATGGTGTCGCGGCTGGCGATCGAGAGCTTTCTGCGCCGCCCGGGACCGCTGCTGGACGTGCGCAGCCCCTCCGAGTTCGCCCGGGGACACATCCCCAGAGCCGGCAACCTGCCGCTGTTCAGCGACGACGACCGGGCGGCGGTCGGCACCACCTACCGCCAGCTGGGGCACCAGGCGGCGGTGCGTCTCGGCCTGGAGCTGGTGGGGCCCAGGCTTGCCGGCTTCGCCGAGGACCTCGTTCGCCACCACGCCGCTGGCGGCGGAGAGCCGCTGCGGCTTCACTGCCTGCGCGGCGGCCTGCGCTCCGACAGCCTGGCCTGGCTGGCCGGCACCCTCTCCCTGCCCACCCTGGTGCTGGAGGGTGGCTACAAGGCCTACCGCCATTGGGTTCTGGCCTGCTTCGAGCGGCCCTGGCCCCTGCGTCTGCTGGGCGGGCGCACCGGCACGGGCAAGACCGATCTGCTGCTCGAGCTGGCCCGACGGGGGGTCCCCGTCGTTGATCTTGAGGGCCTGGCCCGGCATCGAGGCAGCAGCTTTGGCGGCCTGGGTCAGCCGCCCCAGCCCACGACCGAACAGTTCGAGAACCTGCTGGCGGCGTCCTTGGAGGAGCAGGAGGGGGCCGGGGCGATCTGGCTGGAGGCCGAGAGCGCCCAGGTGGGCCGTTGCCGGATTCCGGCCGGTCTCTGGCGCCGCATGCAGGCCGCCCCCGTCCTGGAGATCCGTCGACCCCTCGAGGAGCGGCTGCGGCGGCTGGTGGCGGTGTACGGCTCCCAGGATCCGGCCGCTCTGGCGGAGGCGACCCGCCGGATCGGGAGACGGCTGGGGCCGGAGCGCACCACCGCCGCCCTGGCCGCGCTCGATCGCTCCGACTGGAGCGGGGCCTGCCGCCAGATGCTCGACTACTACGACCGCTGCTACGACCACGAGCTGCAGCGGCAGCGGGGAACGGGATCGTCCGGGACGGCGGCCGGGTCCGTGGACCTTTCGGACTGGGACGAGGCCACGGCCGCCACCCGGCTGATCGATCACGACTCCATCAACCCCCCCCCTTGGGGCGGGGTCGGGGGCTCTGCCTAGGATCGGACTTTCGATCCCCTCCGAATGACGGCCATTCAGTTCTTTCGCGGGGTGGATGAGCCCGTGGTTCCGGATATCCGCCTCACCCGCTCGCGCGACGGCCGCACCGGACAGGCGCTGTTCGTGTTCGAGGAACCCGAGGCCCTGGCACCGGAGGCCATGGGGGATATCACCGGCATGTTTCTGCTCGATGAGGAGGGGGAACTGGTCAGCCGTGAAGTGAAGGCCCGTTTCGTCAATGGCCGGGCCAGTGCGATCGAGGCCACCTACACCTGGAAGACGGAGGCGGATTTCGAGCGGTTCATGCGCTTCGCCCAGCGCTATGCCGAGGGGCATGGCCTCGGCTTCGCCGGCCAGGATGGGGACGCCTCCGCCCCGGATGGGGACCCTGCCGGCTCCGGAGAGCAGGCGGAGGCTTGAAGTTCGGCAACTGGCTGGGACTGGCGGCCGTCCTCGCGGCCGTCGCGCTGCTCTGGAGCCTGCGGGGTGTCGTGATCCAGGTGTTCGCGGCGATCGTGCTGGCGATGGCGCTCTGCACCCTGGTGGGGGTGGTGCGGCGCCGCCTCGGCTGCACCCGCCCCCTGGCGCTGCTGGTCAGTCTGGTGGGCGTTCTGGTGGTGGTCGTGGTGGGGGCCACGGTGCTCATCCCCCCCTTTGTCCAGCAGTTCACCCAGTTGATCGCCAAGCTGCCGGCGGCTGCGGAGCTGCTGCTCGATCTGGCCCGGGGGGTTCTCTCCCAGGCCAGCCAGGCGCTCTACGGCCGCCAGGATGGATCGCTCTCCTGGCTGCCGCAGCTCTGGCCGGAGGCCGGGGCCGGATCGGCCGCCCTGGCCACGGGGCTGGGGGGGGGTGCCCTGCGCTTGCTGGGCCTGGCCGGCAACCTGGGAAGCGGCACGCTCCAGCTGATCTTCGTGCTGGCCGTGAGCCTGATGGTGGCGGTGCAGCCCACCGCCTATCGCGAGGTGCTGGTGCTGCTGGCGCCGTCCTTCTACCGCCGCCGCTTCCGGCGGGTGCTGGAGCTCTGCGGCGCCGCCCTCAGTGACTGGATGGTGGGGGTGTTGATCAGCTCGGTCTGCGTGGCCCTGCTCGCGGGCATCGGACTCTCCCTGCTCGGCGTCAAGCTGGTGGTGGCCAATGCGCTGCTGGCCGGGCTGCTCAACGTGATCCCCAACGTGGGCCCCACCCTCAGCACGATCTTCCCGATGTCGGTGGC
>CAYGQY010000034.1:0-10140 GCA_964352195.1 uncultured bacterium | reverse complement strand
GCCCCCCTCTCCTCCAGGCCCTGCTCCCAATCCGGTCTCCCGTTTGGGCGCAGTCCAAAATAGTAGCACACCGCACCCGGAATCTGGCAATCCCCTCTCCAGCGACTGCCACAACCCCGCCAGTTCCCTTGGCACGTCTATGGTTTGCCCGGCAGGCACCCGCCTGAACAGGAGCTTCTGCTTGGCCACGCATTTCAGCCAGGAACGCCTGCGCATCCGGCCAAGCTCCCGGGAGGAAGCGGTCGTCAGCAGCGCCCGTGACAAGTTCGAGCGCACCCTGGTGTCCGTTCAGGGGACTCCGGTGGGGTCCGTGGCAGCCCTGGAGCACCCGGGGCGGGGCGGGGCGCTCAATTACGGCGAGGTGTTCCTGCGCGACAACGTTCCGGTGATGTTCTACCTGCTACTGCAGGGTCGCTACGAGATCGTTCGTCATTTTCTGAGCGTCTGCCTGGACCTGCAGAGCAGCGTCTATCAGACACGCGGGGTCTTCCCCACAAGCTTCATCGAGACCGATGGCGAGCTGATCGCCGACTATGGCCAACGCTCGATCGGACGGATCACCTCCGTCGACGCCAGCCTCTGGTGGCCGGTGCTCTGCTGGCTCTACGTGCGGCGAAGCCAGGACTGGGAGTTCGGCTATTCCCAGAAGGTGCAGCGGGGGGTGCAGCTCCTGCTCGACCTGGTGCTGCACCCCAGCTTCGAGGGCACCCCGGTGCTGTTCGTGCCCGACTGCTCGTTCATGATCGACCGTCCCATGGATGTCTGGGGCGCGCCGCTCGAGGTGGAGGTGCTGCTCTACGGCTGCCTCAAGAGCTGCGGCCACCTGATGGAACTGGCCCGGCGGGACCGCAGCAGCCGACTGCTGGATCAACGCCTTGAACTCACCCGCCAGTGGATCCGGAACCTGCGCTCCTTCCTGCTCAAGCACTACTGGGTGACCAGCAAGACGATGCAGGTGCTCAGGCGCCGTCCGACCGAGCAGTACGGGGATCAACAGCACGAGAACGAGTTCAACGTGCAGCCCCAGGTGATCCCCGACTGGCTGCAGGACTGGCTCGAGAACCGTGGTGGCTACCTGATCGGCAATATGCGCACCGGCCGCCCCGATTTTCGCTTCTACAGCCTCGGCAATTCCCTGGCCTGCCTGTTCGGCTTGCTCACGGCTCCCCAGCAACGGGCCCTGTTCCGGCTGGTGCTGCACAACCGCGGTCATCTGATGGCCCAGATGCCGATGCGGATCTGCCATCCACCGATGGATGCCACCGAATGGGCCAACAAGACAGGCTCCGATCCGAAGAACTGGCCCTGGAGTTATCACAATGGCGGGCACTGGCCCAGCCTGCTCTGGTTCCTGGGAGGGGCCATCCTGCAGCATGAGCAGCGCCATCCCAAGGCAGATGTGCTGCTGATGGGTCAGACCAGGGCCATGCTGGAGGAGTGTTACTGGTCCCAGCTGAACCAGTTGCCCCGGCAACAGTGGGCTGAATATTTCGATGGCCCCACGGGCACCTGGGTGGGCCAGCAGTCGCGGACCTACCAGACCTGGACGATCGTGGGGTTCCTGCTGCTGCACCACCTGCTGCGGGTGAAGCCGGAGGATGTGTCCGTACTCTCGATTGACGATGGGGTTGTCGCCAACCTGGTGCAGCCATGAAAAAGCCGCTCGACTCGAGCGGCTGATCGATCAATGCCGGCGAACCGACCGTTCAGAACAGGCCGAGGGAAAGTGACTTGTCGATCGGCATGGCCGCTCCGATGCCCAGATAAATCGTGAAGACGGTGCCGAACAGGAAGGCCGCCATGGCCACTGGACGGCGGAAGGGATTCTGGAACTTGTTGAAGCTCTCGATGAACGGGATGAGCATCAGGCCCAGGGGGATCATCGTCTGAAGGGCGATGCCGAGCAGCTTGTTGGGTACCACCCTCAGGATCTGGAAGACCGGATAGAGGTACCACTCGGGAAGGATCTCAAGGGGGGTGGCGAACGGATCGGCCTTATCGCCGAGCATGGCCGGATCCAGAACGGCAAGACCCACCACCAAAGCGATCGTTCCGAGGATCACCACCGGGAAGATGTAGAGGAGATCGTTCGGCCAGGCCGGCTCTCCGTAGTAGTTGTGACCCATACCCTTGGCGAGCTTGGCCCGCAGGCTCGGATCACTCAGATCGGGCTTCTTGAGGATGTGCATCGGAGGAGAGCGAAAGAGGAGCGGAACGGGGCGAAGGCCGAAGCGGTGGACGGGAGGATGGGATGGATCACAAGGGACCGGAAATGCCCTGCTTGCGGATCATCAGGAAGTGCATCAGCATGAATACGGCCAGCAGCCAGGGCATCACGAAGGTGTGAAGGCTGTAGAAGCGGGTCAAGGTGGACTGACCGACGCTTTCACCGCCCCGAAGCAGTTCAACCATGAAATCCCCCACCACGGGCACGGCGGCAGGAACCCCGGAGACGATCTTGACGGCCCAGTAACCCACCTGATCCCAGGGAAGGGAGTAGCCGGTGACCCCGAAGGCGACGGTGATCACCGCCATGACCACACCGGTGACCCAGGTGAGCTCCCTCGGGCGCTTGAACCCCCCGGTGAGGTAAACGCGAAACACGTGGAGAATCAGCATCAGCACCATCATGCTGGCGCTCCAGCGATGGACTGAACGGATCAGCCAGCCGAAGCTGACGTCAGTCATGAGGTACTGAACCGAACTGTAAGCTTCTGCGACGGTGGGTTTGTAGTAAAACGTCATCGCAAACCCCGTGGCGAACTGGATCAGGAAGCACACCAGGGTGATGCCGCCGAGGCAATAGAAGATATTGACGTGGGGCGGCACGTACTTGGAGGAGATGTCATCCGCGATCGCCTGGATCTCCAGACGCTCCTCGAACCAGTCGAACACCGGGGACGACTTGGCGGCGGGAGACGAGTTCGCCATGCAGTGCTGGGTTTGGGTTGCGAGAGTCTACCGATCCCCGTGCCTGGGTCGTGATCGCCGAGCCACCCTCCCCGCCGTTTCGTGCCCCGGCCTGTCTCCCCATCGACGGGCCCTCCCGCGCCCCTGAACGGGGACGGCGATGAGGGCCCTGCTGGTGCGGGGCCTGACCCTGCTGGCCCTGCTGCTGGTGTTGACCGGTACCCCCGGCGGGGCCTGGGCCCTCAATGACGCCCAGCAGCTGGTGGTGGAGGCCTGGCGCCTAGTCAACCAGAGCTACGTGGATCCGGCCCGATTCGAGGCCGTGCAATGGCGGCGACTTCGGCAGAAAGCCCTGGAGCAGCCGATCCAGACCAGTGGGGAGGCCTATGACGCAATCGCGGCCCTGCTGGAGCCCCTCGGCGATCCCTACACCCGCCTGCTGCGTCCGGACGACTACGCCGCCCTGCGCGCCACCACCGAAGGCCTGGTCAGCGGAGTCGGGCTGCAGCTCGGGATCGGCGCTCCCGATCAGCGCATCCTGGTGATCGCCCCCCTGGAGGGATCGCCCGCCGCGGAGGCCGGCATCGCCGCCGGGAGCGAGCTCCTGGAGGTGGAAGGGATGGCCACCGCCGCTCTGGGCCTCGAAGGCACGGCGGCGCGGCTGCGGGGCGAAGCCGGCAGCACGGTGCAGATCCGGCTTCGCCCCCCCGCGGAGGGCGCGTGGGGTGACATGCCCGTCCGCGAACTGGTGCTCGAGCGGCGGCGCATCGATCTGCGCCCCGTGCGGCGGCGCGAACGGGTCCGCCGGGGTCACCGCCTCGGGGTGCTCCGTCTGTCCCAGTTCAGCGAGCCGGTGCCGGAAGGGGTTCGGCTGGCCCTTGAGGCGTTCGAGCGGGATGGGGTGGAGGGCCTGATCCTGGATCTTCGCAACAACTCCGGCGGCCTGGTGGACGCGGGGCTGGCCGTGGCCGACGCCCTTCTTGACGGGGACCCGATCGTGGAGACCCTGGACCGGGACGGCCTCAGGGAGCAACGCAGCGCCAGGCCGGGGCAGCTCTTCAACGGTCCGCTGCTGACCCTGGTGAACGGGGGAACCGCCAGCGCCAGCGAGATCCTGGCCGGAGCCCTGCAGGATGATGGTCGCTCGCTGCTGCTCGGCAGCCGCACCTTCGGGAAGGGACTGATCCAGACCCTGATCGGCCTCGGCGATGGCAGCGGACTGGCGGTGACCGTGGCCCGCTACGTCACACCCAGCGGCCGCGACATCCAGGACCAGGGCATCGTTCCCGACCGCAGGCTGGCGGAACCGGAACCGCTCACCCCCGGGGGAGAAGGCGACGGTTGGCTGGAGCAGGCCCTCGACCAGCTGGTGGAGACCCTGGAGGGGAGATGAGCGGACGCACGTACCACGATCCCCTGCACGGAGCGATCCGCCTGGACCGGAGCCAGCCGGCCGAAGACCTGATCATCGATCTGATCGACACGGCCCCCTTCCAGCGGTTGCGGCGGATCCGACAGCTCGGCCCCGCCTTTCTCACCTTTCATGGCGCCGAATCGAGTCGCTTCACTCACTCGCTCGGCGTGCTCCATCTGGCTCGGCTCGCCCTGGCGGGCCTCATGCGCCAGGCCCCCGAACTGCAGGAGCATGCGGGAGTGCTGCTGGCGGCCGCCCTGCTCCACGACGTGGGCCACGGGCCGCTCAGCCATTCCGGTGAGGAGATGTACGGGCTGCGGCATGAAGCGTGGTCGGCCCGGCTGGTGGGCGACCATCCGGCCCTGCGGGACCGGCTCGAAGCCCATGCCCCGGGCACGGCGGCGGCGGTGGCCGATCTGCTGGGCCACGGGCGACACAGGCACCCCGCCATCGCTTCACTGGTGAGCTCGCAGCTCGATTGCGACCGGCTCGACTACCTGCTGCGCGACAGCTACAGCACCGGCACCAGCTACGGCCGTCTGGATCTGGAGCGGATCCTCGCAGCCCTCACCCTCGCGCCCGACCAGTCCCTGGCCCTGCACCCCAAGGGGCTGATGGCCGTGGAGCACTACCTGGTGGTGCGGGACCTGATGTACCGCAGCGTCTACAACCACCGGTTGAACGTGGTCTGCAACTGGTTGCTTCGCCAGATCATCGCCGTGGCCCGCCGGCTGGGACCGGAGCGGCTTGTCGCCGATGGGGTGTTGGCGGCCTGGCTGTGGGCCCCGAAGACCCTCGATCTCGACACCTACCTCGCCAACGATGACGTCCGCACGACCTATCACCTCATGCGCTGGGGGGAGGAGGGCCCGCCGGATCTGCGGGAGCTCTGCCGGCGGTTGCTGGACCGACGGCTGCTCAAAGCGGTGGACGTGAGCCCTCTCGCCCAGGGGCAGCGCCTGGAACTGCTGGCCCTGGCCAGACGGGCGAGCGGCGAGGCGGCGCTCGATCCAGCCCTCAGCTGCGGGCTGCACCAGCGCCAGAGCCGGGGGTATCACCCCTACAAGGGAGGCCTTCGGCTCTGGGATGGGGAGTCACTCCAGGCTCTGGAGGCACACTCGCCCCTGGTGGCGAGCCTGGTACAGCCGGTGGAACTGGCCTGGCTGATCCATCCGGCCGAGGCGAGCGCGGCGGTGCGGGCGGGCCTTCGCCAGCTCGCCGCCGGAGAGGGGCATCCTGTCTAGGTTGAGCCCCCGCCGCAGGCCGCGATGGCTGCCGTTTTCGTGCCGGCCGCCCGGCCCGAGCTGCCCCACCATCTGATCCTGCCGTCCTCGCCACGGGCGACGGACGCCAGCCTGGAGGACCTCTGCCACGGCCTGGGAAACCACCCGCCCCCGGGAGCTGTGGTGCTGGTTGCCGGGGCCTGGCGACTCACTCTGCCCGAACTGCGGCAGCTGACGCGCCAGCTGGCGGACCGCGGACTCAGCCTCTGCCGGGTGGAGGGGGGAGCGCCGGACACCCGGGTGGCAGCCGCCGCCCTGGGGCTGGCCACGCCACCCTTGCCGCCCCCGCAGATGCCCATGGCGGCGGGAGCGGGCGGTGCAGCGAAGCCGGGGGATGGACTGCTGATCCATCGGGGCACGCTCCGCTCGGGGGACCACCTCCAGGTGGAGGGGTCCGTGCTGCTGCTCGGCGATGTGAATCCCGGAGCCCGGGTGAGTGCCACCGGACACGTGCTGGTATGGGGTCGACTGCGGGGTGTCGCCCATGCCGGCTGCGCCGGCGACCTGGAAGCCAGGATCGTGGCCCTGCAGCTGCGGCCCCTGCAGCTGAGGATCGCCTCGGTGGTCGCCAGGGGTCCGGAGGATGGGCCCCCTCCGGGGTTCGCCGAACAGGCGCGGCTGCTGGACGGGATGATCCGCATCGATCCGGCCCCCCCCTCCTGGCCCCTGCAGACGGGGGAACGCCAGAGCTGCCTCCCGGCCGGCTGATCCTCAGCGGTTGATCACCCCCAGGCCCCCCAGCAGCCCGGCCACCGCCATGAACCAGAGTGGGGAGATGCGGGTGCGCAGCATCAGCACACAGACCACGATCGAGACCAGATAGGCCGGAACCCCGTGGTCGGCGGTGTTGAGGATCTTGAGGCCCACGGCGAAGAGGATGCCGAGCGTGATCGGACCGAGCCCTCGCTCGAAGGCGACCCGCCAGGGAGAATCGCGCAGCCGGTTCCAGCTCAGGCAGGCCACCACCATCAGGAGGGTAGAGGGGAGCAGCACGGCCGCCTCCGCCCCATAGGCGCTGAGCAGGGCCCAGAGGGGACCCTCCCGCCAGGCCGCCCCCAGTCCCAGCAGGCCAACCAGCATCGAGCTGGGGCCGGGCGCGGCCTCGGCCAGGGCGTAGAGATCGGCGAACTGGGAGGAGGTGAGCCAGCAGAAGCGGTCAACGCTCAGGTGGTGGTACTCGGCCAGGAGGGTGTTCCCGCCCCCCAGGGAAAACAGCGAGAGGGAGAGGAAGGTCCAGAGCACCTCCATCAGGTTGCCCAGATCGGAGAGGGCGGCAGGAGAGCAGCTGGCCACGGCGCTCAGCTCCGGGGCCTGGGGTGACGCGGCCAGTACCAGGCCATGGCCAGGGGGCCCGCCACGAGCACCACCGGAATCAGCCGGATCTTCAGGACGACCAGGGCCACGAAGGTGACCGCCGCCAGCAGCAGGGCGATCGGATCGCGCCAGTAGGTGCCCAGGATCTTGAATCCCATCGAGAGGGCCATGCCCGCCGCGGCCGCCACAACCCCGGCCAGCACCCGGTCCACCGCCGGGAGCTGATGCACCTGGAAGTAGACCAGCCCCACCATCATGAGCAGGCTGAACGGGATCAGCAGAATGCCCGCCAGGGCGATCAGTGCCCCGGGGAGCCCCCGGAACTGGGTGCCGATGTACACCGCCATGTTGATCTGGTTGGGCCCCGGGAAGAGGCGAGCCACCGTAAGGCCGGTGAGAAAGCTCTCATTGCTCATCCAGCGGCGCTGCTCCACCACGATCCGCTGGCTCCAGGCCGACAGCCCGCCACCGAAGGAGGACAGGGACACCTGAAGCATGCCGCTGAACAGCTCCCAAGCCGTGGGAACCGGCGCCAGGCCGGACTCGGGCGGGGGCAGCGGCACGAAGGGCGGATGCGCCATCAGTCGTGAACGAAGTGGGGATCGGGAGGCAGTTCGCCCTGCTCGTGCTGGCTCGGATCGAGTGGGTCGGGGGCCCGGTACTTCTCGGCGCGGCGCCAGTCCGACTGGAAGGCCGCCTTCAGCCCGGCGACCACCTGGGGAGCATCGGTTTCGATCCCCAGCTCACGGCGCAGGTCGAAGGCGCTGCGGTCGATGTTCATCGAACCGATCTGGGCGCAGGTCCCGTCGACCAGGATCAGCTTGGCGTGCAGCTTCAGGTGCTTCTGGCGGCGCACCTTGACCCCGAACCGGGCCATCACCCGCAGCGACGAGAAGGTGTCGTAGATGTCCCAGTCGCTGACACCGTGCTTGCCGCCACAGAGCACACGCACCTTCACGCCTCGCTCGCAGGCGGAGATGATCCGGTCGAGGATCACCGCATCGACGAACTTCGGATGCTGGATCCAGAGCGTGCGGCTCGCGGCGTCCACCAGCCGGGCCATCTGACCGCGGCTGTGGAAGCTGCTCCAGATCAGCCCGACCGCCAGATCCGGCTCGAAGAAACTTCGCTGCCAATCGGCCTCGAATCCGGAGATCACCTGGGCGACCGCAGCCGGAGCCATGGTCACCACCCCGTAATCACGGGTCTCGCTGAAGTACTTCTCCGAGAGGTTGAAGGTGGCGATCAGGGCTTGCCGCCGGTCCACCACCATTGATTTCTCGTGGGTGACGGGGAAGGCCTCGCTGGTCCAGTTCACCGCCACACCCCAGTCCCTCAGACGGGCGAAGGCCGCGTCATTCCAGCGGTCCCCGCCGGAGGTGTGGGGATTGAGCATCACCCGGACCGACACACCACGCCGATGGGCCCCCAGGAGGGCATCCTCCACCCGTTCGGATTCCAGCTTGAACTGCTTGAGCAGCAGTTCCTCCCGGGCCCCGTCGATGAGATCCACCACAGCGCCACCGCCGTCGTCGGGCATCACCACGAGGCTCTGGTGGTGAGGCAGGCTGTCCGTCATGGGCCAGGCCCGGGAGAGTGACATCCGTTCTATCGGGTGAAAGGTCGTCCGTCCTGCCGACGGCGGGGGCGGCCCGGTCCGGGCTGGTGGCCCTAATCTGCAGCCATGTCTGACAGCCCCGTGACGATCGCCCCGCCGCCTGAACCAGCCCCCGCCCAGAGCCGCACGATCCTGATCTGCTCCGGCAAGGGGGGGGTCGGCAAGACCACCCTCACCGCCAACCTGGGCATCGCCCTGGCGAAGCAGGGGGCCAGCACCGCCGTGCTCGATGCCGATTTCGGACTGCGCAATCTCGATCTACTGCTGGGTCTGGAGAATCGCATCGTGTACACCGCCCAGGAGGTGCTCGCCGAGAGCTGCCGCCTGGAGCAGGCCCTGGTCCGCCACAAACTGGAGCCCAACCTCTCCCTTCTGCCGGCGGGCAATCCGCGCATGCTGGAGTGGCTGACCCCCGATGACATGAAACGGATCGTCGGTCTCCTGGCCGAACGCTTCGACTATGTGCTGATCGACTGTCCAGCCGGGATCGAAGAGGGCTTCAAGAATGCCGCCGCCGCGGCCCAGGAGGCGCTGGTGGTCACCACACCGGAGGTGTCAGCCGTGCGTGACGCCGACCGGGTGATCGGGTTGCTGCAGAGCCGTGACATCGCCCCGATCCAGCTCGTGCTCAACCGGGTGCGCCCCAGGATGATGGCCAACCAGGAGATGCTGGCCATCGCCGATGTCACCGACATCCTGGCGCTGCCCCTGCTGGGGCTGGTGCTGGAGGACGAGCAGGTGATCGTCTCCACCAACCGCGGCGAACCGCTCACCCTCAATGGCAGCCGTTCCCCGGCCGGCCTGGCCTACACCAACGTGGCCAGGCGGCTGCTGGGTGAAGTGGTGCCGCTGCCCGATCCCGGCAAGGAGACCAGAAGCCTCCGCGCCAAGATCGGCCGCCTGATGCAAACGAAGATCTTCTGAGCCGTGATCACCCTGCGCGACATTCTCGACAAGCTGCTGGGGCGTCAGCCCCCCAGCGCCGGCATGGCCCGGGAACGGCTCCAGTTGGTGCTCGCCCACGACCGCAGCGATCTCAATCCCGAATTGCTGGAGCAGATGCGCCGCGAGATTCTGGAAGTGGTCTCCCGCTATGTGGAAATCGATCTGGAGGCCGGTGACGTGAGTCTGGAGACCGGCGACCGGATCACGGCTCTGGTGGCCAACCTGCCCATCCGACGCGCTCGTCCCCACCCGCTCACCGCCGGGGGGGACCCGACCGCTGCCACCGCCTGACCCGACGACCGGGGCCCTTTCGCATGGGAACCCTGAATGGAGATCCTCTCCGAACGCCCCACCGGGGCAGCCATGTCCCTAGGCGACCCAGTAGAAGCTCCAAGCCCAGCCGAGCGGCGCGTCCTGGATGGTCTCTGCCGCGGCCTCAGCAACAAGGCGATCGCAGCCGAGCTGATGCTGAGCCCACGCACGGTCGAAAGTCACATTTCGAACCTGCTGGCCAAGACAGGTCAGCGTAATCGCTGCCAGTTGCTCCTCTGGGCTCAGCTCGAGCGATACACTCGTGCCGATGCCGGCTTAGCTCAGTGGTAGAGCAGCGCTTTTGTAAAGCGAAGGTCATCGGTTCAAATCCGTTAGCCGGCTTC
>CAYGQY010000033.1:0-10154 GCA_964352195.1 uncultured bacterium | reverse complement strand
CCTGTTCGGGGGTCTCCACCAGGGCAACTCGCTCCAGGGCCGCCGCGGCGCTGGCTCGAGCGCGGCGATGTGGTGCTGCTCAAGGGCAGCCGTGGCCTTGCCCTGGAGCGCTTGCTGCCGCTGCTGGACGCCTTCATTCTGTAGGGGTTCTGCCCGTAGGCCGCCGTGCTCCTGAATCTCAAGCAACGTCTGCAATCGCTGCGGATGGTGGCCGGGCTGGCCCAGTTCCTGCAGAACCCGGACAGCCTCGACAGCGTGTTTGCGGTGGCCCGGGGCTTGCAGAACAGCCCGCTCTCGGCCCAGATGTTCCGCCACCTGCTGGCGGATCCGGCCCTGGCTGAGCTGGTGAGGCAGGGCTGGCGGCCGCCAGCGATCGATCTCGATGCCCTCGAGTTGCTGCCGCCCGGCAGCCTGGGCCAGGTCTACGCCCAGCAGCTGCGCAGCCAGGGCCTCAGCCCCGAGAGCCTGATCGATGCCCGTGCGATCAGCTCGCCCGAGCAGTTCGTGGTGCACCGCTTGCGCGAAACCCACGACATCGTGCATGTGCTCACGGGCTTCGGCACCGATGGCGCCGGTGAGCTCGGTCTGCAGGCCTTCAACCTGGCCCAGAACCGATCCCCCCTGGCGGCGATGCTGATCTTCGGGGGAATCCTCAAGGCTCTGCAGGAGGATGAACCGCTTGAACCGCTGCTGAGGTCCCTGGCGCGCGGCTTCGAACTGGGCCTGCGCTCGCCCTGCCTGATCGCCCAGAAACTGGAGGAGGGCTGGCAGCGGCCCCTGACCGACTGGCAGGGCCAGCTGGGACTGCCCCTGGCGGACCCGGAGCTCAGCTAGCGCGGTTCCCTCCAGTTCTCCTTCACCTGCTGGCGGGCCCGGCCGATGGCCAGGGCTCCGGCGGGCACGTCATGGGTGAGGGTGGAGCCCGCCCCCACCGTGACCCCGGCTCCCAGCACGATCGGAGCCACCAGCACGGAGTTGGCGCCGGTCCTGCAGCCGGCGCCGATCACGGTGCGGTGTTTGCACACGCCGTCGTAGTTGGCGGTGATCGTGCCCGCGCCCACATTCACGCCCGCGCCCAGATCAGCGTCACCGATGTAACTGAGGTGGTTCGCCTTGGAGCCCTCGGCCAGCCGGCTGTTCTTGATCTCCACGAAGTTGCCGGCCCGGCAGCCGGGACCGAGTTCCGCGCCTTGTCGCAGCTGGGTGAAGGGGCCGACCACGCAGCCCCGGGCCACGCGCGCCCCCCGCAGCACGGAATGGATCACCTCGACGTCCTCCGCCAGCTGGCTGTCCTCGATCAGGCAGCCGGGGCCGATGCGGCAGCCGGCGCCGATGCTGGTGGTGCCACGGAAGTGACACTGGGGCTCCACCACCACATCACGGCCGAACGTGGTGGAATCGCTGAGGGTGCAGCTGGCGGGGTCGACGAAGCTGACTCCCTCCGCCATCCAGTGGCGCCGCAGCCGTTCCTGCAGCACGCCCTCGCACTGGGCCAGCTGGATGCGGTCGTTGATGCCGTTGATCTCATCGGCGTCCGCCACTTCCAGGTGGAGCGCGGGACTCATCAGGGCCACCGTGTCGGTGAGGTAGAGCTCCCCCTGGGCGTTGTTCCGGGCCAGGTGGGGCAGCACGGCCGCCAGTTTTCCCCAGTCGAAGCAGTAGATGCCGGCATTGATCAGATTGATCCGGCGCTGCTCATCGCTGCAGTCCCGGTCCTCCACGATCGCCTCGACCGTTCCGTTCGCCTCGGCCACCACCCGGCCGTAGCCGCTGGGGTTGGCGAGGCGGGCACTGAGCAGGCTCACGGCGGCGCCGCTGGCGAGATGGCTGGCCAGCAGGGCCTCGAGGGTGGTGGGCCGCAGCAGGGGCACATCGCCGTTGAGCACCAGCAGCTGGCCTTCGAAGCCGGCCAGGGGACCCAGAAGCTGCTGCACCGCATGGCCCGTACCGTTCTGCGGTTCCTGCAGCACGATCTCCAGGGCCTCCACCCCCGCCAGGGCGGCCGTGACCCGCTCGGCCTGGTGCCCGACGATCAAGAGCTGCCGGTCGGGGACCAGTTGCCGGCAACTGCCCAGCACCCGCTCCACCAGGGTCGCTCCGGCCAGCGGCTGGAGCACCTTGGGCCGGTCGCTCTTCATCCGGGTGCCCTTCCCGGCGGCCAGGATGGCAACGGCGAGCATGGGCGGACGGCATCTGGCCGGGAATCTACCGGGACCCTTCCGCCGGAATCGGTGCTCCCCCCGTTCCCAGCTCCCAGCGCCGTCGCCAGCGGCCGGCCGGTTCCGCCCCACTGCAGGCCTGGGCACGCCGACGGGCCGCCAGGATCGCCGCCGGTTCGGCGTGGCCGAGCGGATCCCGATAGGGCTCGCCGGCCCGGCTGGCCAGATGCTCCCGTTCCATGGCGGACAGGGGGCGCAGCCAGGCGGAGGTGGGGAGGGGGAAGGGACTGGCCGCCGTGCCTTCGCTCCAGATCCCGGACCCCTGGCGACCCCCAGCGCTGTGGATCGATGCCAGCTGCAGACCCGCCCGCTGCAGGGATCCCCGCACCGCCGCCGCGGAGGAGTAGGTGAGCAGCCGCCCGTCGGGTCTGAGCAGACCCGCCAGCGCCGCCAGAAATTCCAGGCTCCAGAGCTGGGGGCAGCGCTGGGGCGAGAAGGCATCCATCAGCACCAGATCACAGCGGCCGGCGGCCTGCTCCGAGAGGGTCCGGATCGTTGCCCTGGCATCCCCCGGCAGCAGCCGGCCGCAGCCGTGACGGCCCGACCAGACCGCCCTGTCCCGCAGCTGCATCAGCAGGTCGAGTCCCGCGGCCCCCCACTGACCACGGAACCGGGGGTGCTCCAGGGCCAGGCGCAACGGCTCGGGGTCGTTCTCCAGGCCGAACCAGCGCAGCCGCAATCCCCGCTCCGAGGCCGCCTCCAGGAGCGCGGCGCTGTTGGTGCCCAGCCCGACCCCCACATCCACCACCCAGAGCTCCCGCCCGGCCGGATGACGCTGCAGCTCCGCGGGGCGCACGTAGGTGCCGCGGGCTTCGCCGAGGGCGCCATCGGCGCGGTGAAAGCCTTCGCCGATCCCGACGCTGTAGAGGCTGAAGCTCCCGTCGCCGGTGATCCGGGGCCGAAGCCCCCCCTCAGCGCTGCAGCCGTTGGAGCTCATCCCAGAACCCGGGGTAGGACACCGCCGCCGCCTCGCTGCGGTGCAGCAGCGTGCCGCCGCTGGCCACCTGGGCCGCCACCGCCAGGCTCATGGCGACGCGATGGTCGGTCTCGCTGTCCACCTCGGCGCCCCGCAGCGGCACCCCTCCCTCGATGGTCAGCCCATCGGCGCTCTCCTCGATGCGGGCACCCATGGCGCCCAGCTGACGACCCATCACCGCCAGCCGGTCGGTCTCCTTCACCCGCAGCTCGGCCGCGTCGCGGATCCGGCTGGTTCCTTCGGCGCAGCAGGCGGCCACGGCCAGGATCGGGATTTCATCCACCAGGCGGGGAACCAGATCCCCACCGATCTCGAAGGCCTGCAGGGGGCCGTGGCGCACCCGCAGGTCGCCCACCGGTTCGCCGGCCACCTCCCGGGGCTGGAGCGTCTCGATGTGGGCTCCCATGGCGGCCAGCACCTCAAGGAGGCCCGTTCGGGTGGGATTCAGCCCCACGTTCTGCACCGTCAGATCGGCTCCGGGGGTGATCGCACCCGCCACGAGCCAGAAGGCGGCGGAGCTGATGTCGCCCGGTACCACCACAGGCTGACCCCGCAACACGCCGCCGGGGCGCAGGGTCACGTGGCGCCCCGCCTCGCCGCCGATCTCCAGGTCGGCGCCGAAGGCCCGCAGCATCCGCTCGCTGTGGTCGCGGGAGCGGGCCGGTTCGATCACCGTGGTGGTTCCGTGGGCGGTTAGGCCGGCCAGCAGGATGGCCGATTTCACCTGGGCGGAGGCGATCGGCGTACCCAGCACCGCCCCATGCAGGGCCGCGCCCTCGATCGCCAGGGGGGCCAGGTCTCCGCCGGCGCGGCCGCGGATCAGCGCTCCCATGGCCTCGAGGGGCTGACCCACGCGCCGCATGGGCCGGCGTCGCAGGGACGCATCGCCGTTGAGGACGAAGTGCCGGCCGGTGCGGCCCGCCAGCAGCCCGAGCATCAGCCGCATGGTGGTGCCGGAGTTGCCGCACTCCAGCACGTCCTCGGGCTCCAAGAAGCCATCCAGTCCGACCCCCTGCACGGTCACCGGCTGACCCGCCTGGATCGGTGAGATCGCCACCCCGAGGGCCCGCAGACAGGCCGCCGTGCTGACCGGGTCCTCGGCGGGCAGCAGACCCTCGATGCAGGTTTCCCCCTCCGCGATCGCGCCGATCAGCAGGGCTCGATGGGAGATCGATTTGTCCCCCGGTACCCGCACCGTGCCCCCCAGGCTGCTCCGCCGGCTCGCCCCACCGGGCTGTCCAAGCCGCAGCGGGCTGCCGGAAGTGGGGGCGACGGCCATGCGATGGGGACGGGATCGGCTGAGCCTACGGCTGGGCTTCGGCCGGCCAGCCGGGGCTTTCCGAGCCGCAGAGCCTGTCCCCGGCATCACCCAGCCCGGGCACGATCCGGAAGGCACTGTCCAGCTCCGGATCGATGCAGCCGGTGTAGAGCGTCAGGCTGGGAAAACGCTCGCCCACCCGCGCCAGGCCGGGGCTGGCGGCCAGGGCCGTGATCACCCGCAGGCGGTCCCCGTTGACCCCCTTCTCGTTGAGACGCTCCAGCACCTGCAGCAGGCTGCCCCCGGTGGCCAGCATCGGATCGAAGACCAGCACCCCCACCCGATCCCCGATCGTGGCCGGCAGGCTGTCGAGGTAGCAGTGGGCTTCCCCGCTGCTCTCCTCCCGTCGCAGTCCCATGTGGGCCACCCGGGCTGTGGGGAGCACGGTCTGCCCCCCCTGCCAGAGCCCGAGACCAGCCCGCAGGATCGGCACCGCCAGCAGGGGGATGGAGCCGTCCACCACCTGTCCCTCGGTGCTGGCCAGGGGGGTGTCCACCGTGACCCGCTGGTGGGGCAGCCAGTCGCGCAGGGCCTCATAGGTGAGCCAGCGTCCCAGTTCCGCCATCGCCGTGGCGAACAGCGGGGCCGGGGTCGTGCGGTCACGCAGCAGCGTCAGCCAGTGGCCGATCAGGGGGTGGGGTGGGACCACCACGCGCAGGGACATGCTCATGACATCGGATCGGGGGAGAGCGGCGACGCGGCCACGGCGGCCGGGGTGCCTGCCATAACTTGAGCGGTCACGCTAGGTGTGCGTTGCAGGCCGATCCTTCCGTTCTCCCACCCGCCGCGATTGCGCCACCGCAGGGGCGCCGCAGAACCAGCCCGGGGCCGCTGCCGCTGCCGGGCCTCCTGTCCGGCCTGCTGCCGGGGCTGTTGATCGGCCTGCTGATCACGCTCCAGGTGGCCACCCCCGCCTGGGCGATCACCGCTCCGGAGCTGCGGGGCCAGCGGGCGCTGCAGGATCTCCAGCCGGACATGCATGGCCGCAACCTCCGGCAGGAGGAGTTCCTGAAGGCCTCCCTGCGGGGCTACGACTTCAGCGACGCCGATCTCCGCGGAGCCGTCTTCAACTCCAGCGACCTTCAGGAGAGCGACCTGCGGGGGGCCAACCTGGAGAACGTGGTGGCCTTCGCCAGCCGCTTTGATGGGGCCGATCTCAGGGGCGCCGTGCTCCGGAACGCCATGCTGATGCAGAGCCGTTTCACCGATGCCACGATTGAGGGGGCCGACTTCAGCGACGCCGTGCTGGATCTGAGCCAGCAGAAGGCCCTCTGCGCCCGGGCCGGCGGGGTCAATCCCAGCACGGGTGTGTCGACCCTGGAGAGCCTGGGCTGCCGTTGAGCCCAGCACCGGTAACATCGGCGTCCGGTTCCGGTGGGGAACAGCCACCGGAGGAAACGGGGAAAGTCCGGTGGAAATCCGGCGCTGTCCCGCAGCTGTGACGCCCGTTCTCCGGATTCCCCCGGAGCGGGCCAGTCAGAACACCCGCCGGTTGCCCTCTCGTTTCCCGGCGCGGACCGGACGTCCACCATGTCTCTGTCCCTGAGAGCCCCGTCGCGGGCCCGGCTGCTGGTGCCGGTGCTCCTACCGGCGGCACTGCTCCTCCTCGGAGCGACCCCCGCCTCCGCCCATCACCTGATGGAGTTGTTCCAGATCCAGCCGGGTCCGCTGGGCGGCTTCCTCAGTGGGGTGGGCCATCCCCTGCTTGGTCCTGATCACCTGCTGTTCCTGCTGGGGTTGGGCCTGGTCGGGCTCGGCCAGCCCCTGCGGTGGGTGATCGGCCTCCTGGCCGTGGGGCTCTCGGCCAGTGGCCTGGCTCTGCTGCTGCCGGAACTGCCCGGCGCCGAACCCCTCGTGGCGCTCTCCCTCGTGCTGGTGGGCCTGGTCGCCCTCGGCCGCCTGCCCCGCTGGACCCTGTTGCCCGCCTTCGCCCTGCATGGCTACGTGCTGAGCGACGCGGTGATCGGCTGGCAATCCCTGCCGATCGGTTTCTACCTGCTCGGACTCTTTGTCAGCCAGGGCGCGCTGCTGCTGGCCTCCCTCACCCTGGTGCGCTCCTGGGCCCGGGGCCTCCCTCCCGCCCGCCTGGGCCTGAGCGCCGGCATCCTGATCGGGGTGGGGGGCACGTTCACCTGGTCCTCCCTGGTGCCCTGAGATGGCCGTCACTCCGTCCAGACGTCTCCCGGTCACCGTGGTGACCGGATTTCTCGGTGCTGGCAAGACCACCGTGCTGCGCCACCTCCTGCTCCACGGGGGGCAGCGCCTGGCCGTGCTGGTCAATGAGTTCGGCGAAGTGGGGATCGATGGCGAGCTCCTGCGCAGCTGCGGTTTCTGCCCGGAGGAGGAGCTCGACGGCCGGCTGGTGGAACTCGCCAACGGCTGCCTCTGCTGCACGGTCCAGGAAGAGTTTCTGCCCACGATGCAGACCCTGCTGGCCCGCGCGGACCAGCTCGACGGCATCGTGGTCGAAACCAGTGGTCTGGCCCTGCCGGAGCCGCTGGTCCGGGCCTTTCAGTGGCCCGAGATCCGCACCCGAACCCGCGTGAACGGGGTGGTCACGGTCGTGGACGGCGAAGCCCTCGCGGCCGGGAGCGTGGTGGGGGATCCCGCGGCGCTGGAGCGGCAGCGGGCCGCCGATCCCAGCCTCGATCACCTCACCGGCCTCGAGGAGCTCTTCCACGATCAGCTGGAGGCGGCGGATCTGGTGCTGGTGAGCCGCGCTGATCGCCTGGATGGCCCCCAGCTGGACGCGGTGCGGGAGCGCGTCGGCCGGGGCTGCCGGGCCGGCACCTCGGTGCTTCCGATCAGCCGGGGAGTGCTCCCGCCCGAGCTGCTGCTGGGTCTGGAGTCGGCCGCCACCGCACCCAATGCGTCCCGCCCCGATCCGGTCCATCACGACCACGGGGATGATCCCGATCACGCGCAGGGCCACGACCATCACCATGTGCCGGTGCAGTCGATCGTGATCCGCTGCACGGGCCCCTTCGAGCGATCGGCCCTCGAAGCCACCCTGCGGGCCCAGATCCAGGAGCAGGGGATCCTGCGGCTCAAGGGCTGGCTGCGGCAGCCCGGCCGCAGCCGGGTGCTGCAGATCCAGGCGGTGGGCCCCCGGCTGGAGTGCTGGTTCGACACCAGCCCCGGCGACGGCAGCGATCTCCCGGAGGCCACTCTGGACCTCGTGCTGCTGGGCCTCAGCCTTGACCGGGATCGCTTCGAGGCGGCCCTGGCCGGCCTGCTTCAGTCGAGCGGGAAGTCGCCCTTGGCGCAGAGGCCATCCCAGCACAGGGCCTGATCCTCCACCCAGTTGGCCTTGACGCTCTGCCAGGCTTCGCCCGGGCGCAGCATCTGCACGACCCCCCGGCCGTCATGGCGGAAGTCCACCCGCCGGCCGTTCTGCTCGATCTGCCAGCGCTCCCCCACCGATTCGATCGTCATCCGGCAGGGTTGCCAGGGCCCCTCCCCCAGGCGGCATTCCAGGCTGATCTCCTGGGGCGCGGCCCGCAGCGCGGGGGCCATGACCCCGTCCAATCCCCCCAGCAGCAGGCTGGCCGCCAGGGCAAGAACCAGTCTGCCCTCCCCGGGCCAGGGCCCTCCCAACCATGGCCGCCTCAGATGAGGCTGCCCCAGACAGTGGCCTCCCATGGCCCCTCGCGATCCGCTCCCATCGGATCACCGTGGCGCTGCGCCGGTCCGCAGGGGAAGACGGGCTGCCAAGATTTAACAAACATCTGTTCCCCCCTGGTGCCCCGCTTTCAAGCCCGCGTGCTGGTCTCCCTGAGACCTTCGGTCCTGGATCCTGCCGGGGAGGCCACCCGAGCCGCCACGGCCCGGCTGGGGGTGGAGGGGGTCACCCGTCTTCGCATCGGCAAGGCCGTCGAGGTGGAGATCGAGGCCCCCGACGCCGACACCGCCCGAAGCCGGCTGGAAGTGCTCAGTGACCGACTGCTGGCCAACCCGGTGATCGAGAACTGGGATCTGGATCTGCGCGAACTGCCGGATGCGGACGCTCCCGGCTCCGGGGCCGTGGCATGACGATCGGTGTGGTGGTCTTCCCCGGCTCCAACTGCGACCGGGACGTGCGCTGGGCGGCCGAGGGCTGTCTCGGCATCCCGACCCGGTTCCTCTGGCATGAGGAGCGGGACCTGGCGGGTATTGACGCCGTGGTAATCCCCGGTGGATTCAGCTATGGCGACTACCTGCGCTGCGGAGCGATCGCCCGGTTCGCTCCGGTGCTGGAGGCGGTGGTCGACTTTGCCCGGAGCGGAGGACCCGTGCTGGGCATCTGCAATGGCTTTCAGGTGCTGACGGAACTGGGGCTCCTTCCGGGAGCCCTCAGCCGCAACAGCAGCCTCCACTTCATCTGCGCTCCGGCCCCACTCCGGGTCAGTCCAGGGTCCTGCCGCTGGTTGAGCGGCTACGGGGAGGGGGAGGCGATCACCCTGCCGATCGCCCACGGCGAAGGCCGCTACCACTGCGATGGAGCCACCCTCGCGGCACTGGAGCAGGAGGGTCGGGTGGCGCTCCGGTACGTGTCCAATCCGAACGGATCGGTGGGGGACGTGGCGGGTCTGACCAATCCGGCGGGCAACGTGCTGGGCCTGATGCCCCATCCGGAGCGAGCCTGCGAAGCCTTGACCGGTGGCACGGATGGACGGCGACTCTTCTGCTCCCTGCTGGGCTGAATCGGGCCTGCGGCCAGCCGCGACCGGGCCGGAGGGGGCCTAGTCGCGGCTCAAGATCCTGGAGGCGTCAGTTGACGGCGGCGAAGAACTCCTTGCTCCCGACCGGATCGGGCTTCATCGTCATCTCGCCGGGGGTCCAGTTGGCGGGGCAGACCTCATCGGGATGGGACTGCACGTACTGGAAGGCCTGGAGCACCCGCAGGGTCTCGTCGACATTGCGGCCAACGGCCAGGTTGTTGATCGTGGCGTGCTGAATCACACCATCGGGATCGATGATGAACAGCCCCCGCAGGGCCACGCCGGCCTCCTCATCGAGGACGTTGTAGGCGCTGGAGATCTCCTTCTTCAGGTCGGAGACGAGGGGATAGGCGATGTCCCCCAGGCCACCCTGCTTGCGGTCGGTCTGGATCCAGGCCAGGTGGGAGAACTGGCTGTCCACCGAGACGCCCAGCACCTCCGTGTTGCGGCTGGTGAAATCGGAGTAGCGGTCGCTGAAGGCCGTGATTTCAGTGGGGCAGACAAAGGTGAAGTCGAGGGGATAGAAGAAGAGCACCACATACTTCCCGCGGTACTGGGAGAGGCTCACCTCCTGGAACTCCTGATCCACCACGGCGGTGGCCGTGAACTCGGGGGCAGGCTGCCCAACCCGCAGGGGAGCGTTGACGGTCATGGGGGGAAGGTGTCTGAGGACAGAGACGAAGGAGAGGCAGCCGGGTAAAGTCCGAACTCGGACCGACTACACCTTGCTGCGGCAACAATTTATCACGGATCGCTGGCTCCCTCGGGGCTATCCTCTAAGGAAGCGGAATTGAACAGCCGATCCGCAACGCCCGTTCTCCGATTCCGCCATTGGCGCGCCAACGGGCAGGCGCCAACCCCAGTTCGCCAACGGTGACCCTGGCCTGTCCCAGCCGCCTCCCCAGGCGGGCCCGCCAGCGCGTTCTCTCCGCCCCCCGTTT
>CAYGQY010000032.1:0-10268 GCA_964352195.1 uncultured bacterium | reverse complement strand
TCGAGAACAGCAGGCCACTGCACCCAACCTCCTGGGCAGCGGATGGCGCCATCCGGATTGGCCCGGTCTGCCAACTGAGCTTGCCGGTCAGGTCCGCCGACCAGGCGGCGGGACCTTCGGGGCGTCTGGATTCGGATCAGAGCCGTCGGTTGGGGGAGAGAGGTTGACGGCTCACGGCGCAGACGGAGGCGAACCCCAGCAGATCTTCCAGCTGTGATGGTTTGGCAAAGCAAGGACCTCCTGAGGCTGGGGTGCTGACCACCCAGACAGCATTCCATCGCGCCCCTGGGATCGGCAACAACAACCGAAGGCCGGTTAGGCAGTTGTTCATGGATCAACGTTGCGTCGGTGATACCAAAGAAGTGGTTGGCTTCCTGGCTCGAGCAGTGGATCAGGCTGGCTGCTTCTGGCAGAAGTTTGAATCGGCGTAGAACTACTGGGCTCGGAGCAGAGCCAGCTGGCAGGCCCCAGAAAGACGGCTGCCAGGTCACTTCAAGGTCCATATGGATTCCTCGGGCCCGCGCCCGTTTGAGCGGAAGGCTCATCGCCATCGGGTTCGAGATCTCGTTGAGGGAATTGGTGGTCCAGAGAAACCAACGGGCCGGATCCTAACCAGCCTGTTCGACTCTGCCAGAGTTTCCTTAACGGATTCACCTTGGATTCAGGTCCGTTTTGCATGCTTTTTGTGTTTCATCTCCAGCAGGGCTATCTAGAATTATCCTGGCAAGTCGTTAGGGTGGCAAGCGGTTAGGGCAAGCACGCTTTGTGTGGATAATGGACCCGCCAAAAGGCGTTATTCATACAGGAGGAGCGAGCCGGCCATCCTTGAGCGGATGGTGAAGAAAACGGATGCCGACATTCCTCAGACGCGGCCTGTACAGGTTCTACTTCTACAACCATGAACTCAATGAGTCACCCACATACATGTAGATCGAAGACAGCACTCTTGAAAGGTTTGGCTAATACTATTTGCGCTTTCTTCGAGTCTTGGATTTAAAGCCAGGCAGCTTCAAGAGATTGACCGGCTTGTCCACTTCAACAGCGGTAGCCTATTGAAGGCATGGGAGGGAGTTGGTTTCATGGCTAACCTTGGGGAGCGGTTGTCGAGGTTGCCTGCGCAGGGGACAGGCTGATTGTCGACCTCGCGGATGGACGCTCCATCTCAGTGCCTCTGACTTGGTCCCCGCTCCTGCTGCATGCCACCGCCCGAGAGCGCGACAATTGGCAGATGGCTGGAGTTGGCTTTGGAATCCACTGGCCAGCTATTGATGAGGATCTGACAGTGGGGGAGGCATCGGCTGCGAACGGCTCGGCGTCCCAGAGCGCCTGACCGGTCTGGTCCATCCTGCAGCGGATGGTCTGAATCTGGCCCAGGGAAGGTCCAGCACGACACGGCTACGATGGCCATCGGGGAGCGGCGTGTGGGCTTCACCTTGCCCTCGACTCACGCAGGCTCCGGCCGCGGCCCTGGTCGCGGCTGACGATCGAGCCCAGGTCCTCCCCGGGCGGGAGTGCGGGAACGTCCGGAGGGGACAGCGGCGGGCAGAGCAGAAGGCCACCAAGAATTGCTGTGCTGCAGTGGGTTTTGCCAATGCGCGATCACAGGATCGAACTGTGGACATCCTGCTTGTAAGGCAGGCGCTCTACCGCTGAGCTAATCGCGCGTTTCCCCACTCTGCCGCCACACTCGGCCCAGGTCGCCTGGACCCCCACCGCCCATGGCCAGCGGCCGCCGCCACGATCGCGCCACCTGGCTCCTCGCTCTGCCCTTCGGGCTGCTCTGGTGGCCGTGGCTGGGCCCGGCCGGCGCCGGCAGCGCCGCCGGCGCCTTTCTGGTTGGCGGCCTCTGGCTCTCCCCCGACCTGGACATCCGCTCCAACCCCAGCCGCCGCTGGGGCCCGCTGGCCGTGCTCTGGTGGCCCTACCGCCGCCTGCTCTCCCACCGCTCACTGCTTTCCCACAGTCCCCTGCTGGGCAGCGGCGGCCGGCTCCTCTACCTGGCCGCCCTGGCGCTAGGCGGCAGCCTGCTGCTCCGGCCGCTGGGGACACCGGGGCCCGCCGCGCTGCTGGCGGCCGCCACCGCGCTCTGGCAAGGACAGCGGCCGCTGCTGCTCGCCGCCATCGTCGGGGTGGAGGCCAGCAGCTGGCTCCATCTGCTGCTTGATGGCGACCCCGACCCGCCCTGGCCCGGACGCCGGCGGATGAGAAGGTGAGTTCTGCTGCCGGCCGGCTGTTCCGTGATGCCTCCCTCCGATCCGGTCCCCTCCGATCCGGCCGCCACCGCCCTGGCTGCGCTGATCGCCGTGGTGGAGCGGCTGCGCGATCCCGAGACCGGCTGCCCCTGGGATCAGGCCCAGACCCACGCCTCGCTGATCCCCTATGTGCTGGAGGAGGCCCATGAGGTGGCCGATGCGATCCGCCACGGTGAGGACGCCCATCTGGCCGAGGAACTGGGTGACCTGCTCCTCCAGGTGGTGCTCCATGCCCGCATCGCCGCCGAGCGGAAGGGCTTTGATCTGGCCGCCGTCGCCCGGGGGATCACCGCCAAGCTGGTGCGACGCCATCCCCACGTGTTCGAACCGGGGGCCGCCGTGCGCAGCTGGGACGCGATCAAGGTCGAGGAACGGGCTGCGGCCACCGGCGGGACCGACCCGCGCCCCGAGAGTCTGGGCGCCCGTCTGGCCCGCCGCAGCCGCGGCCAGAGCGCCCTGGCGGCGGCGATGACGATCTCCCGCAAGGCCGCAGGGGCCGGCTTCGAGTGGGACACGATCGAGGGCGTCTGGGGCAAGGTGCATGAGGAGATGGCCGAACTCGCCGAGGCGGTGGCCAGCGGCGATCGCGACCATGCCCAGGCGGAGCTGGGCGATGTGCTGTTCACCCTGGTGAACCTGGCCCGCTGGTGCGGCCTCGAGCCGGAGGAGGGGCTGGCTGGAACAAATCGGCGCTTCCTGGATCGGTTCTCCCGCGTCGAGGCGGCCCTGGGGGGCGAGCTGCAGGGCCGGAGTCTGGAGGAACTGGAGGCCTTGTGGCGCCAGGCCAAGGCCCAGATCCGGGCCGAGGATGGCTTGATTACAGACGCCACCAGCGGGGCCACCGGCGACCCTGGGGTCGGTTCGGCGGAGTCCGGATCAGCCGTCTGACGAGTCTGTGTCGCGGGAGGGCCGCGCCCCCCGCTGGGCCTTGCGGGTCGCGCGTAGCCGCTTGGCGCTCAGACGGCGCTCCACCGAGCCCCTGGTGGGCCGGGTGCGCCGCCGCGGCGGCGGTGGCGGCGCGATCGCCTCCCGCAGCAGCTCCACCAGGCGTCGCTGGGCTGCCTGGCGGTTCCGCCACTGGGAGCGGTGCTCCGAGGCGGCGATCACCACCGCCCCATCGAGCAGCTTCCCCGCCAGCCGCCGCAGGGCCCGCTCCCGCAGCAGCTCGGGAAAGGCGGTGGAGGCCGCCAGCGGGAAGACCAGCTCCACCCGCGAATCGGTGGTGTTGACGTTCTGGCCGCCGGGGCCGGAGGAGCGCGAGAACCGCCAGCCCAGCTCGGCCGCCGGAATCACCAGCTGATCGTTGACAGGCAGATCGGACACGGCAAGTGGGGAGGGCTTCAGATCAGCTCCACCTGGCCGCTGGCCAGATCGAACACGGCCGGTTGGATCCGCAGGCGTGCCGCCTGGACAGCCTGGCGCAGCACGGCACTGCGATCCACCAGCTGGGCGGCGGTGTGGCCGGTGTTGTGGCGGATCGCCTCGGGCAGGTCATCGCCGTTCTGCAGCGCGGCCCGGATCGGCCGCACCAGGCGCTCCAGCAGGGGCGTGAGCGGATCGGCGCCCAGGGCCGCCGTCACCGCGCCGCAGCCGCTGTGCCCCAGCACCAGGATCAAGGGCACGGCCAGTTCGAGCACCGCGTACTCCAGCGAGGCGATGCCTTCATCGAAGGCCGTGTTGCCGGCGCAGCGGATGTCGAACAGCTCCCCGGCCCCCGCCGCGAAGATCCACTCGGGTGCCACACGGGAATCGGCGCAGCTGAGCAGCGCCGCCCAGGGCCGCTGCCCCTCGGCCATCGCCCCCGGATCCACCTGGCAGCTCGCCTGCCAGAGGGCATGCATCCGCCTGGCCCGGCCGGCCGCGCTGGGTGTGCCGGAGGCGGCCTGCCAGGCCGCGCAGAACCGGCGATTGCGATCCATCAGCGTCAGCAGGGGATCGGCGGCGGGGGCACAGGCGGCCAGGCGGCGCTCCAGGGCGGGGTCCAGGGCCGGTGAGGCCTCCGCGGCCGCCGGCCGCAGCAGCGGCAGGGCCAGGATCCCGGCCGTCCGGCCCGCCTGGCTCAGCAGCTCGCGTCGGGTCGTCGGCATCGGCGGATGACACGGTGTTCCCCCGGAGGCTTAGCTAGGGCAGAACGAGGAGTCAGCGGTCATGGACCAGCAGAGCGGCTGGGTCGACGAGATCCACGGGGGTGTCCGCTATGGCCTGGCCGCCTCGGTGCTCCTGGAGCGCACCAGCCCCTACCAGCGGGTCACCCTCATCGACAGCTCCACCTACGGCAAGGGTCTGCTGCTGGACGGCTGCTGGATGACGGCGGAGCGCCAGGAACGGCACTATCACGAGCCCCTGGTCCATCCCGCCCTCTGCGGAGCGGCGGCGATCGAGCGGGTGCTGGTGATCGGCGGCGGCGACGGCGGCACCGCCCGCGAGTGCCTGCGCCACCCTGGCGTCCGGCACCTCGACATGGTGGAGATCGACGGCCTGGTGGTGGAGCTCTGCCGGGAGCATCTGCCCTCCCTGGGGGGGGGCGCCTGGGACGATCCCCGCTTCCATCTCACCATCGGCGACGGCATCGCCTGGGTGGCGGCCGCTGCCGATGCCAGCTACGACGTGGTGATCGTCGACGGCTCCGACCCGGCCGGGCCGGCCGAGGGACTGTTCAACCGCGATTTCTTCACCCAGTGCCACCGCATCCTGCGGCCGGGCGGAGTGTTCGCCACCCAGAGCGAATCCCCCGAGGCCTTCCGCCAGGTCCACCTCGACACGGTTCACCTGCTGCGCGAGCTGTTCGGCCACGCCGATCCGCTCTATGGCTGGGTGCCGATGTATCCCAGCGGCTGGTGGAGCTGGACCTTTGCCGCCACCGACGGTCCCCGCTACCGCAACCCGCTGCCGGAGCGTGCCGCCGCCGTGGCGGATGGCTGCCTGATCTGGAGTCCCCGCTGGCAGCGGGGGGCCTTCGAGGCCGTGCCGGCCGCGATCGAGCGGGACCTGGCCGGCCGATGAGCGTTCCCGATCCCGCCCCTCGCTTCGACACCGAGGGCGCCATCTTCATGGGGGCCCGGCGTGTCCCCGCCGGCTGCCGGGTGGCCCTGTTCGGGGTGCCCTACGACGGCACCACCTCCTTCCGGCCCGGCGCCCGGTTCGGTCCCGCCGCGATCCGGGAGGTGAGCAATGGCCTGGAGTCCTACGACCCCCAGCTGGATCTGGACCTCGAGGAACTGGCCTTCGCCGACCTGGGTGCCGTCGAGATTCCGTGCGGTGCCCCTGAGCCCGTGGTGGAGGCGGTGCGCCGGGCCACCCGGGCGGTGCTGGCCCTGGGGCCGCACCCCCTGATGCTCGGCGGGGAGCACTCGATCAGCAGCGGCGCCGTGGCGGCGGTGGCCGAGGTGTACTCCGATCTGGTCCTGGTGCAGCTCGACGCCCACGCCGATCTGCGCGACACCTGGCTGGGCAACCGCCACAGCCACGCCTGTGCCATGCGCCGCTGTCTGGAGGTGCTCCCCAGCGGAGACCTGGTTCAGATCGCCATCCGCAGCGGCACCCGTGCCGAGTTCCAGGAGCTGCGCAGCCAGGCCCGCCTGGTGGGGGAGGCCGGTGGGCCGGTGCCTGAGCCGGCGGGGCTGGGCCAGGCCGTGGTGGCCGCCCTCGCGCCCCTGCGGGGCCGCCCGCTGTATCTCACCGTCGATCTCGACTGGTTCGATCCGGCGGTGTTGCCCGGCACCGGCACACCAGAGCCGGGGGGATTCCACTGGGGCCATTTCGCCGCCCTGGTGGAGGAGCTGCGCCACCACCGGCTGGTGGCGGCCGATGTGGTGGAACTGGCCCCCGCCCTCGATCCCAGCGGCGTCAGCGCCGTGCTGGCCGCCAAGGTGACCCGCAGCCTGGTGCTGCTGCTGGGCCGCGCTCAGTAGCTGTAGAAGCCGCTGGAGCGCTGCTCCCGCAGCCGTTCGTGCTGCTGGCCGATGAGCACCACCGCCAGGGTGGGGTGGTTGTGCAGGAGGTTGAGAAAGCAGAGGCGCTCCAGCTTCACCAGTTCCACCGGGGTGCGGGCGATGGCGGCCGTACGGTAGAAACCACCACGCCAGACGATGTCCTGGTAGCTGAACAGTTCGCCATGGCGATAGCAGAGCCGGTCGCCGGAGGGATTGAGCAGCTCCACGATGCCCTTGCGGACCCCGTAGATCGCCCCGGCGATGTCTCCCTGCTGAAAGATGGGAGATCCCGTGGGAAGGGTGAGCGTTTCGCCCTCCACCTGGGAGGCCATCAGGTCAACCGGCGTTGCGGGTGAGAGTGTGAGCAACCATCCACCTCCTGAGGGTGTGGGGTAATCCACCAGCATGGCGCCTGCAGGAGCATTCAGCGGCCAACTGGAGCACCCTTTCGTATGGCGACAGCTTTGCGCATCCGATGGGATCGGGCCAGGGCGGCCGTCGGCCGTCAACTGGCCGCCGCCAGCAGCTCCGTGAGGGCCAGCTGGCGATCGGCCAGCACCGGACGGGCCAGGATCGAGGCTCCGTCGAGTTCGGGCAGCTGGGGGGGCCGGGCCGTCCAGTGGTGGCACCAGAGCTCGGAGGCCAGTTCGGCATGGATGGCCAGCCGCCGCATCCGGCACCAGCTGTCTTCGGCACCACCTGCCCCTAGACCCGAGGGCAGCAGACAGTGCTGACAGCTGCGACAGTTTGGGCGGTGGCCCATCGGCGTGTCCCTTCCGGGCTCCTCAAGGTATTGAGCTAATGGCGTGGTGGCCAGCGAAAAAGCCGAACCTGCCGGAAGTCTTCCGGTTTGGTGCCCCGGGGCAGCCCCCGGACCCGCCGTCTCCCGCTGCTCCATAGGATCCCCCCACTCCGGCACGCCTCGAGCGACCCCATGGCGGACTCAACGGCGGAATCGCTCCAGCGCACCCCCCTGGCCGAGGCCTGCCGTGCCGCCGGTGCCCGCCTGGTGCCATTCGAGGGCTGGGAGATGCCGGTGCAGTTCCAGGGGCTGGTGCAGGAGCACCGGGCCGTGCGAGAGCGCTGCGGTGTCTTCGACATCTCCCACATGGGGGTGCTGGTGCTGCGGGGAGACGGGGCCAAGGACCTGCTGCAGGCCCTGGTGCCCAGCGACCTGTTCCGCATCGGCCCCGGCGAGGCCACCTACACGGTGCTGCTCAACGAGGCCGGCGGCATTCGTGACGATCTGATCGTCTACGACCGGGGACGGCGGCCGATCGGGGCCGCCGGGGACGGCCCGGCCGGCGAGACCGACGAGCTCCTGGTGATCCTCAACGCCGGCTGCGCCGTCAGCGACACCGCCTGGCTGCGGCATCGACTCGAGCCGGCCGGTCTCACGATCACCGACCGCAAGGGTGACGGCCTGCTGCTGGCCCTGCAGGGCCCCGAGGCGGAGCAGCGGCTGGAGGCTCTGGCGGGCCTCAGCCTGGCGGGGCTCCCCCGCTTCGGTCACCGCCAGATCCGGCTGACCGGCACCGCCGCGAACGCGGCGGCCGGCGCCGGGGTCTTCGTGGCCCGCACCGGCTACACCGGGGAAGACGGCTTCGAGCTGCTGCTGGAGCGCCCGGCCGGGCTCGCCCTCTGGAGCCAGCTGCTGGCCGAGGGGGTCACCCCCTGCGGCCTCGGTGCCCGCGACACCCTGCGCCTGGAAGCCGCCATGCACCTCTACGGCAGCGACATGGACGCCGCCACCACGCCCCTGGAGGCCTCGCTGGGCTGGCTGGTGCACCTGGAGATGCCCGCCGACTTCATCGGGCGGCCGGTGCTGGAGCGCCAGAGCGCCGAGGGGGTGCGTCGCCGGCTGGTGGGGCTCAAGCTCCAGGGGCGGGCCATCGCCCGCCACGGCTATCCGGTGCTCCGCGATGGCGCCGTGGTGGGGGCGATCACCAGCGGCACCTGGTCGCCGACGCTCGGCGAGGCCATCGCCCTCGCCTACGTGCCGGCGGAGGCCGCCAGGCCCGGCACGGCGCTGGCGGTGGAGATCCGCGGCAAGGCCGAGCCGGCGGTGGTGGTGAAGCGGCCCTTCTACCGGCGTGCCTAGGGCCCACGGGGCTGGCTGCTGCCGTGGGAAACTCGCAGATTCGTTCCTGTTTCCCCGATGCGCAGCCACGGATGCGGCGACCTGCGCAGCGATGCCGTCGATCAGAGCGTTCTGCTGAGCGGCTGGGTGGATCGCCGCCGCGACCATGGCGGCGTGATCTTCGTGGATCTGCGCGACCGCAGCGGCACCGTGCAGGTCACCGTCGATCCCGACCTGGGTCCTGAGGCCTTCCAGGTGGCCGAGCACCTGCGCAACGAGACGGTCCTGCAGGTGCGGGGCCGGGTGCGCCGCCGGCCGGCCGATTCGATCAACCCCCGCCTGGCCACCGGTGAGCTGGAGGTGCTGGCGGGCGCGCTCACGGTGCTGAACCCGGTGCGCCGCGCCCTTCCCTTCCAGGTCTCGGTCCACGACGAGGAGAGCGTGCGGGAAGAGCTCCGCCTGCGCCACCGCTACCTCGACCTGCGCCGCGAGCGCATGGCCCGCAACCTGCGGCTGCGGCACACCACGATCCAGGCGGCCCGCCGCTTCCTCGATGGGGAGGGATTCCTGGAGGTGGAAACACCGGTGCTCACCCGCTCCACCCCCGAAGGCGCCCGCGACTATCTGGTGCCC
The DNA here is from genome assembly GCA_964352195.1 of uncultured bacterium. GTDB lineage: Bacteria > Cyanobacteriota > Cyanobacteriia > PCC-6307 > Cyanobiaceae > CAYGQY01. The sequence continues at coordinate 1,371 of CAYGQY010000032.1, read as the reverse complement.
AGCCGGGTCTGCGGCGGCGAGTGGTTCGCCCTGCCCCAGTCCCCCCAGCTGTTCAAGCAGCTGCTGATGGTGGGGGGTGTCGAGCGGTATTACCAGGTGGCCCGCTGCTTCCGCGACGAGGACCTCCGCGCCGACCGCCAGCCCGAGTTCACGCAGCTGGACCTGGAGATGAGTTTCCTGGAGCAGGAGCAGATCCTGGAGCTCAACGAACGGCTGATCGCGGCGATCTGGAAGGCGGCCCGGGGGGTCGAGCTGCCCCGGCCCTTCCCCCGCCTCAGCTGGCACGAGGCGATGGAGCGCTACGGCACCGATCGGCCCGACACCCGCTATGGCCTGGAGCTCACCGACGTGAGCGATCTTGTGGCGGAGATGGGCTTCAAGGTGTTCTCCGGCGCCGTGGCGGCCGGCGGGTCAGTGAAATGCATCGCCATCCCCGGGGGCAACGAGGCGATCAGCAACGTCCGCATCAAGCCCGGCGGGGATGTGTTCAGCGAGGCCCAGGCGGCCGGCGCCGGCGGCCTGGCCTTCATCCGGGTGCGCGAGGGCGGCGAGATCGACAGCATCGGAGCCATCAAGGACCACCTCTCCGAGGCCAGGACGGCCGAGTTGCTGGAGCGCACCGGCGCCGGTGCCGGCACCCTGCTGCTGTTCGGCGCCGGCGACACCGCCACCGTGAACAAGGCCCTCGACCGGGTACGGCAGTACCTGGCCCGCGCCCTGGCCCTGGTCCCGCCCGATCGCGACAACACCAGCTGGAACTTCCTCTGGGTGGTGGGGTTTCCGATGTTCGAGCGCAACGACGAGGAGAACCGGCTGGAGGCGCTGCACCATCCCTTCTGCGCCCCCGACCCCGGCGATCTGGGCGACGATCCCGCCGCCTGGTCCGAGCGCCTGCCGGCGGCACGGGCCCAGGCCTACGACCTGGTGCTCAATGGCCTCGAGCTGGGGGGCGGGTCCCTGCGCATCCACGACTCGGCGCTCCAACGGCAGGTGCTGCAGACCATCGGCCTGCCCCTGGAGGAGGCCGAGCGGCAGTTCGGCTTCCTGATGGAGGCCCTCGATCTGGGGGCGCCCCCCCATGGCGGCATCGCCTTCGGCCTGGATCGGATCGTGATGCTGCTGGCCGGCGAGGAGTCGATCCGTGACACGATCGCCTTTCCCAAGACCCAGCAGGCCCGCTGCCTCCTCACCCAGGCTCCCGCCGATGTGGCCCCCGCCCAGCTGGTGGACCTGCATGTGGCCAGCACCTGGGAGCCGCCGGAGTGAACCCTCCGGCGTCCCCACGGCAGGACCCGGACGCGGTGCTACAACGAAATCATCCCGCTCCAGGTCCATGGACCAGGCCGTCAGCCCCACCGTCAGCCCCCGCCC
>CAYGQY010000031.1:0-10303 GCA_964352195.1 uncultured bacterium | reverse complement strand
GGCGCACCTTGACCACCAGATCGCCGCTCTCGGGCCTGGTGTAGATCAGCTCCCCCCGCACGGAAAAGTAGTCATCGCCTTCGGGAAGGCTGTCGTCGTCAGGACAGCTGTCCTGGGCGGCAGGGGTTGCAGCAGGGGCCGACGGCTCGTCCGGGGACGGGCCGTCGGCCTCGGAGGAGGGAGCGGAGGTCAGGGTGCTGGGTTCCCACACCCCCACCAGCTGCAGGTGCAGGCTGCCCGCCTCCCGGCAGCGGGGGTAGGCCACCCACAGATGGGGCCGCTCGAGGTCCAGATGGCGCCGCACCAGGCTCAGCACCCGACCCAGCAGGACGGCCTCAATCGAGCTGCCCTCCTCGGTTCGGATCTCCCCGCGGGTGAACTGCTCGGGATCGGAGGGCACGTAGCGACCACGGACCACGCCGATGGCCCGGTACTGCAGCGGTTCCGTAACCGGGGAAATGGGATGGTGACGCATTGTCGGTGGGGGCGACCTCGGCGCGGGCGACCGGAGGCCCGTTCCGCAATCTAGCGAGGGCCCCAGGGGCCAGACTGGATCGGCCCCTGTCCCGCCCCATGGCACCGCGCAGCTCCAGCGGCTCGGCCCAACCCCGCTGGAGCGCTCTCCGGCTGGCCCTGGCGGCGATGGTTCTGGCAGGGGCCTCCCTGCTGGGCGGCTGGTGGCTGGGCCAGCGCAGCGCCGAAGCCGATGGTTCGGCGCGCTCCAGGCAGGACCTTCAGAACCAGGCCGCTCTGCTCAGCCAGGAGCTGAGCCGGGGCAACGCCACACCGGGTCAGCAACAGCGGTTGCTGCAGCTGCTGCTGGCCCTGGATCGGAAGGAGGACGCCACCGCGCTGCTGGAGCGGATGGCCGATCAGCAACCGGAACGCTGGAGCCTGCGCCTGATGCTGGCCGAGCTGCGCCGGGACCGTCAGGATCCCGTCGGCGCCGAGCGGGAGGTGCGGCAATTGCTCAACCTCAAACCCGACCGCATCGAGGCGCTCCAGCTCCTGGCGCTCCTCCAGTTCGAACAGGGGCGCGGCCCCGAGGCGGAGAGCCGACTCACCGAGATCTACCGCAAGGCCAGCCGGGAGCAACGCCGAGTCGAGGCCCTGAGCTACGCCCTTCTGCTGGCGGATCTGCAGCAACGCCTCGGCCGGACGGCGGAGGCCGACGCCCTCTACCGCCGGCTGGCCGCTGACAACCCCAACGACCCCAGACCCGTGCTGGCCAGGGCCCTGCTGAAGCAGCAACTGGGCCAGACGCAACAGGCGCTCGATCTGCTCGACCAGGCCAGGCGTCAACGGCCCGATCAACGGGACCCCCGCCTGGACGCGGTGGCGACGGCCTGGGGACTGGCCCCCCTGCGCCGCCCCCAGATGCCTAAGGCCCCTGGACCGCCGAGCCCGGGGTCGACTGCACCTCCAGGTCCCTGAGGGCCTGATCGATGGCGTCACCCGGGGTGGTGGCGTCATTCAAGGCGCTGTTGCGGCGCAGCTTGTTCATCAGTTCGATCGGGTTGCCCGACTCCAGGATGCCCGCCCCTCCGCTGCGTCCGGTGGGGTCGTTGTCATAGATCAGCTGCTCCTGGGGCGACTGCCCGAACGGGCTCTGGGCCCGGGCCGGGACCATGCCTCCCGGCAGGGCGAGCAGAGTGAGGGCGACGAAGGCCAGGGACCGGGCCATGGCGATGCTGAATCACGACTGGTGCTGAACTGGATGCTAAGGGTCTTGAACCTCTGAGATCGGGTTCCGGCATGCGGATCGCGACCTGGAACGTGAATTCGATCCGGACCCGGCTCGATCTGGTGACCACCTGGCTGGCCCGGGAGCTCCCCGAGGTGCTCTGCCTTCAGGAGACCAAGCTGGCGGACGGCAGCTTCCCGCTGGACGCCTTCCACGCCCTTGGCTATGGGGCCGCAATCAGCGGCCAGAAGGCCTACAACGGCGTGGCCATTCTCAGCCGGCTCCCCCTCGATGACGTGCGCATCGGCTTCGACGCACTGCTGAGCGATGGGGACGCCACCGCCCTGAGCGAACAGAGGCGGGTGATCAGTGCCCGGATCGAAGGGGTTCGGGTGCTGAATCTCTACGTGCCCAATGGGTCCGACCTGCGTTCGGACAAATACAGCTACAAGCTCGCCTGGCTGGAGGTCCTGGGTCGCTACCTGGACGTGCTGCAGGAGGAGGGGGAGCCGCTCTGCCTGGTGGGTGACTTCAACATCGCCAGGGAGGACCGCGACATCCACGATCCCGAACGGCTCTCCGGAGGCATCATGGCCAGCGGCCCCGAACGGGCGGCCCTGGGGGCGGCGCTTGATGGGCGTCTCGTTGACGTCTTTCGTCTGTTTGAACCGGGCAGCGGCCACTGGAGCTGGTGGGACTACCGCACCGGCGCCTGGGACCGGGACCGCGGCTGGCGCATTGACCACATCTACCTCTCCGACGAACTGCTGGCCTGTGCCACGGGCTGCGTGATCCACAAGCAGGAGCGCGGCAACGCCAAGCCCAGCGACCACGCACCCGTGGTGGTCTCGCTGCACTGGGAGGAGGAGGATCCCGAAGACCCCGGTGCCAACGCCCAGGGCACTCCCTAAGCTGCGCCCTCCTCTGACTGATCCGGAGACCGTTGTGAACCGAGCCGCCACCGCCGTCCTGATCTCCGCGACCCTGGCAGCTCTTCCCGGCCCAGCCGGGGCGGCCCCCCGTTGCACCTTTCTCCAGCCGATCGGCGGAACCGGCAGTCCGATCGTGGTCAAGCAGGTGGGGCGCGGCAAGCTGCTGGGGAACACCAACTGGAACACCGATTTCATCGTCAACCAGCCCTACAGCAGCTACAAGTTCTTCTTCACGGCCAATTCCTCCGACCCCTCGGCCCAGTACCCCGTCGAGGGATTCATGAAGTTCACCGATGGATCCTCCCTGCAGGTGATCAACGAAACCATGAGTCCGCCGATCGGCACCGGGCGCATGTTCGGTCCGTTTCCCGCCGTTGCGGGCAAGCAGGCCGGCCAGATGAATTTCAAGGTGGGAGCCAGCAATGATCCCGGGGCCCTGGGCTTCAGCTATCGCATTTCCGTGCAGGGTTGCCTCTAGCTTCAGGCTGAAGGCTGAAGACGGGCGGCTTCCTCTCCACGAGCCCGTGGACGGGCTTGACCTGTCCGCTGACCACCGGCCCGGCCCGGGCCAAAGCGCGCCAACGGGTGACGAATTCGCTTCCGTTGCACCGACACCCCCTCCAGCCCCCACACCTGCGGTCACACTCAAGGGAGTGTCATCCCGCTCCACGACGTGGCTCCATCCACTCAGCCACCCGGCAGCCGGGTGAGGACCTCCGCCTCCGGAGGGCCTGAGCCCCGGCCCCAGCCAGGAGCAACCCGCGGGAAAGGGCCCCGGCGCCGTCAAGCCCGTCGTCCAGGCACCCTCCAGGTGCTGGTGGCCGCCCTGACCCTGGCGCTGGCCGCGCCGCTGCAGGCGCGGGCGGAAACGGTGGTGGAGAGGGCCGCCCGGACCGGGGTGATCACGATGGGGGGTCGCACCGATCTGATCCCCTACGTCTTTCAGAACGAGCGGAAGGAGTTGGTGGGCTACGCCATCGACGTGGCGCGCCTGATCGAGGCCGAGCTCTCCACCTATCTCAACCGACCGGTGCGGGTCGTGTTTGAACCGGTGACCGACGCTGACAGCCTGTTCCGCCAGGTGAGCCGCGGTGACCTGGATCTGGCCTGCGGAGCCCAGTTCACCTGGGAGCGGGAGATGTTCGTCGACTTCTCCGTTCCCTTCAGCCTCTCCGGCATCCGGGTGCTCACCCGCTCGGGGGGACCGGAGGGGAGCGCCGACGGACTCAAGGGCCGGCGGATCGCCGCAGTGCCGGGGTCGTTGGGGGAGAGCGCGATCCGCCAGCTCCGGCCCGGGGCGGAGGTGCGGGCCGTCAGCAGCCTTGAGGATGGCTTCGAGCGGCTGCGCTCGGGCCGGGTGGACGGGGTAGCCGGAGATTCGATCCTGCTGGCCGGGGAGGCCCAGCGTGCCGGGGGTCAGGGGTTCGAGCTGGTTCCCCCTGAACCCCTGGCACGCTACGCGGTGGGATGCATCCTGCCCGAGAACAACTCCACCTTCCGTAATCTGGTGAATCTGGCGATCGCCAGGTTGATCCAGGGCTATGTGGTGGGCGATCCAGACGCCACCTCCACCGTCAACCGCTGGCTGGGACCCGAGGGGATCCTGCAGCTTCCTCCTGAGCTGATCCGCTCCTATTTCCAGACGGTGCTGCTGAGCCACGAGCCGATCCGCCTTCCCGCCACCACCCCAGCCCCCCCATCCAGGTAGGAGACCAACCGATGCACATCACCTCCCGCTCCGGCCTGCTGGGCTTCCTGTTCTCGCTCTCCGCCCTGGCCCTTCCGGCCACCGCGGCGGAGGGCACCGGCCCTGGCCCCGAGGCTGAGCCGGCCTCGATCGACGGCCGGCTCAGCCGGATCGCGGCGGCGCTCCGCGCCCGCCGGGCGGAACTCTCGGGCACCGAGCCCCTGGATCCGGAGCTGCTGGTCGCCTTCGGCTTCGCCGACGGTGGTCGCGGCGGCAGCTGGGGCAACACCCGCTTCGGTGGTGGGGCCGTCGGCCCCGGGGGCGGCACCTTCGGCAATGCCCATCCTTATTACGGCGGCGGCAACCGAGGTTTCGTCAATGGTGGAGGCGGCTTCGTCAACGCCGCCTACGGCGGCGGCTTCGTCAATGCGCCCTACCGGGGTGGATTCGTCAACGCGACGAACCCCGGCGGCGCCTTCCGCAACTGGTGACAGCCCCGGTGACGGCCTCCCCGAATCCGCTCCCGTCCGGTCCCCCTGCGGCCGCCGGAGCCAGCGGAGGCTTCGGCCCGATCGGCATGGTCGTGATCCAGCCCACCCCCTTCTGCAATCTCGACTGCGACTACTGCTATCTGCCCGATCGGAGCAACCGCGGGCAGCTCTCGCTGGACCTGGTGGAGCCGATCCTGGAAGCGGTGCTCACCAGCCCCTTCGTGGGCCCCGATCTCACCGTGCTCTGGCACGCCGGTGAACCGCTGGCGGTGCCACCCTCCTTCTACGACGAGGCCACCCGCCGCCTGGCCCTGGCGGTGGAGCGCCACAGCCGGGCTCCGATCCGGATCCAGCAGAACATCCAGACCAATGCCACCGTGATCAATCAACGCTGGTGCGACTGCTTCACCCGCAACGGGATCACGGTGGGCGTGAGCCTTGATGGACCGGCGTTCCTCCATGACGCCCATCGCCGCACCCGCACGGGCCTGGGCACCCACGCCGCCACGATGCGTGGGATCGGCCATCTGCAACGCCACGGAATTCCCTTCCGGGTGATCTCGGTGCTCACCGCCGACTCCCTCGACCACCCGGATGCCATCGTGGCGTTCTTCCTGGAGCACGGCATCACTGATGTCGGCTTCAACATGGAGGAAACCGAAGGGGTCCATCGGCACTCCAGCCTTGCTCGCGCAGGCGCTGAACAGCGCTACAGGGCCTTCCTGCAACGCGTCTGGGAGCTGACCCTCCAGAGCGCGGGGGAGTTCCGGCTTCGGGAGTTCGAAGCCACCTGCAGCCTGGCCGTGACCGATGGGCGGCTGGATCGCACCGACATGAACCATCCCTTCGTGATTCTCAATGTGGATCACCGGGGCAACTTCTCCACATTCGATCCAGAACTCCTGGGCGTAACCAGTGAGATCTACGGAGATTTCGTGTTGGGTAACATCCTCACCGACAGTCTCGAATCGGTGTGCGGCAGTGAGCGCTTTCAGCGCCTGCACGCCGACATGCGCGCCGGTGTGGACCAGTGCCGGCAGAGTTGTGCGTATTTCGGGCTCTGCGGTGGCGGCGCCGGCAGCAACAAATTCTGGGAGCAGGGCAGCTTCAACTGCAGCGAAACCCAGGCCTGCCGCTACCGCATCAAGATGGTGGCCGATGTGGTGCTGGCGGGCCTGGAGTCCAGCCTCGGCCTGACCCCGTGACCGGGAGTCACCCCCGGTTCAGAACACCTCAACGGTCTCCGGCAACGGCTGGATCTCCGATCCCCCCTGGCCCCCCGGCATCGCCAGATCCGGGTTTGACCCCGGAGCGTCCGCGTCGGGCGATGCCACGGTGACCCGCAGGGTGCGTCCACGCCGGGCCGATTCACCACAACTGCGGGGCGTGGGGAAGAGCTTGCCGGGGTTGGCACGGCCCTCGGGGTCGAAGGCCCGACGCACCAGTTGCATCGTGGCCAGATCCTCCGGCTCGAACATCCAGTCCATGTAGCAGCGCTTGTCGGCTCCGACACCATGTTCACCGGTGATGCTGCCCCCCGCATCGATGCAGAGCCGCAGGATGTCGGCCCCCAGTGCCTGCACCCGCTCGTGCACATCCGCTTCCGTGGCGTTGTAGAGGATCAGCGGGTGAAGATTGCCGTCTCCGGCATGGAACACGTTGGCCACCGGCAGGGCGTAGCGGCGGCTGAGCCCTTCGATCGCCGCCAGCACCCGGGGCAGGGCCGTGCGGGGCACCACGCCGTCCTGGACGTAGTAGGTGGGTGTGATGCGGCCGACGGCGGCAAACGCCGACTTGCGACCCTTCCAAAGCTGGGCCCGATCGGCCTCGCTCTCGGCCCGTCGAATGGAGCGGGCCCCCGCCTGGCGGCAGAGGGCCGTGGCCCGCTCGGCGGCGGCGTCCACCTCCTCATGGCGCCCGTCGAGCTCAATCAGCAGCACCGCCGCCGCATCGCGGGGATATTCATCGAGGCCGAAGAGATCATCGACCGCATTGATGGTGAAGTTATCCATGATCTCCATGCCGGCCGGCAGCACGCCGGCGGCCGTCACCGTGCGCACCGCCTCTCCAGCCGCCTCCATGGAGGCGAAATCGGCCAGCAGCACCTGCACGGTCTGGGGCTGTCGCAGCAACCGCAGGGTGATGGCCGTGGCGATGCCCAGGGTGCCTTCGCTGCCGATGAACACCCCGCGCAGATCCAGCGCCGGCATCTCCGGCAGCGCCCCGCCCAGCGTGGTGATGCTGCCGTCGGGCAACACCACCTCCAGCTCCAGCACATGGTTGCTGGTGACGCCGTACTTGAGGCAATGCACCCCACCGGCGTTCTCGGCCACGTTCCCGCCGATGCTGCAGACCACCTGACTGGAGGGATCCGGGGCGTAATAGAAGCCTTCGCCGGCCACGGCACGGGTGACCCAGCTGTTGATCACCCCGGGCTGCACGGTGATTCGCTGGTTGTCGAGATCGAGGCGGAGCACCGAGCGCATGCGGCTGGTGACCACCAGCAGCGACTCCTGCTCCGCCACCGCGCCCCCCGAGAGGCCGGTGCCACTGCCCCGGGCCACGAAGGGCAGGCCGAACTCATGACAGAGCCGCAGCACGGCGGCGACCTGCTCGGTGGTTTCCGGGAGTACCACCAGCGGGGGCTGATGGCGGTGCAGGGTCAACCCATCGCTGTCGTAGGTGAGCAGTTCCTGCCGGCGGGCCACCACGGCTCGCTCCGGCAGCAGCCGGCGGAGACGCCGCTCGATCCGCTTCCAGGGCAAGGTCCGGGCAGGCAGATCAGCCAAGCGATGGGTTCCAGCCGAGATGACCATAGCGATCCCCGTCTGGCTCGACCGGATCGGGCGGCGTGCGGGCGACAGGGCGTTGCGAAACCTTGCACATCGCCCGGCGGCGACCAACGGGCGCGTTCTGGGTCAGGATGGGTCACGATTCAGACGTGTCGGGCGCCGCACGGCCGTCCAGACCGGCCCAGGTCCAGACCGGCCTCTCCACTGCCGGCCCGCTCAGCACCGGCCGTTCCAACCCTGAACTCCTCGAGGCCGCCGTCAGCGGCAGCCCCATCCCCAGCCTCCTTCCATTGTCCGCGGATCACGTCTTGACTACGGCCCCCGTTTCGGCACCCGCCCTGAACACATCCCGCTCCCAGGATCTCTTCAGTGCCGCCCTGAAACTGATGCCCGGAGGGGTCAGCTCCCCGGTGCGCGCCTTCCGTTCGGTCGGCGGACAACCGATCGTCTTCGATCGGGTCAAGGGGGCTTACGCCTGGGATGTGGATGGCAACCGCTACATCGATTACATCGGCAGCTGGGGGCCGGCCATCTGCGGCCATGCCCACCCCGACGTGATCGCCGCCCTGCATGAGGCCCTCGACAGGGGCACCAGTTTCGGGGCGCCCTGCGCCCTGGAGAACACGCTGGCGGAGCTGGTGATCGACGCCGTCCCGAGTGTGGAGATGGTGCGCTTCGTCAACTCCGGCACCGAGGCCTGCATGTCGGTGCTGCGGTTGATGCGGGCCTTCACCGGGCGCGACAAGCTGATCAAGTTCGAGGGCTGCTACCACGGCCACGCCGACATGTTCCTGGTCAAAGCGGGCTCCGGTGTCGCCACCCTGGGCCTGCCCGATTCCCCCGGCGTGCCGCGCAGCACCACCACCAACACGCTCACTGCCCCGTACAACGACCTGGAGGCCGTCAAGCAGCTGTTCGCCGACAACCCCGGCGAGATCGCCGGCGTGATTCTGGAGCCGGTGGTGGGCAACGCCGGATTCATCACCCCGGAGCCCGGCTTCCTTGAGGGTCTGCGGGAGCTGACCACCGAGCACGGCGCCCTGCTCACCTTCGATGAGGTGATGACCGGCTTCCGCATCAGCTACGGGGGCGCCCAGGCGAAATTCGGCATCACCCCGGATCTCACCACCCTCGGCAAGGTGATCGGCGGCGGGCTGCCGGTGGGTGCCTACGGTGGCCGCAGCGACATCATGGAGCTGGTGGCACCGGCCGGCCCCATGTATCAGGCGGGCACCCTCAGCGGCAATCCCCTGGCGATGACCGCCGGCATCAAGACCCTGGAGCTGCTGAAACAACCCGGCAGCTATGACCGACTCGAGGCGATCACCGCCCGGCTGTCCGAGGGCATCCAGGCAGCGGCCCGCGAGGCGGGTCTGCCGATCACCGGCGGCCACATCAGCGCCATGTTCGGGTTCTTCCTCTGCGAGGGCCCCGTCCACAACTTCGAGCAAGCCAAGGCCACCGACAGCAAGCGCTTCGGTCTTCTGCACCGGGCCCTGCTGGAGCGGGGCGTCTATCTGGCCCCCAGTGCGTTCGAGGCCGGCTTCACCTCCCTGGCCCACAGTGATGCCGACATCGAAGCCACCCTCACCGCCTTCCGGGAGTGTTTCGCGGCCCTGGCCTGAGCACGCCGCCCCAGGCCGATGGGGCGGCGTCAGCCAAGCATCAGACCACCGTCGTCGCGGAGGCATTCCTGCCAGCTGCGCAGGTCGTGATGGAGATCCTCGAGGCTGAGCGCGGCCAGTTCCCGCTCGAGGGCCCGCCGCAGCCGTCGCTCCAGGGCCAGCGCCACCCGTTCACCCGCCGCCCCCGGGGATCGATCGCCCCCTTGGGCCGGTCGGCCCTCGATCGGGGCGTCGATCCACCCTCCGCCCAGGGGGGGAGACGGATCGGCGCCGATAGCCACCAGCACGGCGGCCAGGGGGATCGCGGCGGCCGGTCGGGCCAGGCGGTAGCCGCCGCTCCGGCCCCGCCGGGCCACGACCAGACCCCCCCGCCGCAGACGCAGCAGGATCTGCTCGAGCATCGGGCCCGGGATCCCCTGGGCAGCGGCGATCCGCTGCACGGGGTGCCAGGCGGCCGGCTCACCGGCCAGCTCCAGCAGGGCCTTGAGGGCGTGCAGGGCGCTCCGCCGGAGAATCACCGCTGCGCCGCCAGCCGCTGCAGCACGTGCTCCAGGGTGTAGCCGAACAGGCTGGGATCGGGATCCCGGTCATCGAGATCGGCCAGGCCGAGCTCCTGCCAGCGCCCGTCCAGGTGGTGCTCGATCGCTTCGCTCCGCCGCAGCGGCTCCCCCCAGTCGTGGCGCTTCTCGGGGCCGATCTTGGTGGTGGCGTCGATCGCCAGGCGACCGCCCAGCCCCAGCCTCTCGCTGGCGAAATCGAGGCTGTCGAAGGGGGTGTCCTCCAGCACGAACAGATCCCGCTGGGGATCCACCTGGGCGCTGATCGCCCAGATCACCTGGCGGGGATCCCGGATGCTGATGCTGCTGTCGACCACCACCACGAACTTCGTGTAAGTGAACTGGGGCAGGGCACTCCAGAACGCCATGGCCGCCCGCTTGGCCTGCCCGGGGTAGGCCTTGTCGATGGCGATCACGGCCAGCTTGTAGCTGAGCCCCTCCATCGGCAGGAAGAAATCGACGATCTCCGGGATCTGCTGCCGCAGGATCGGCGTGTAGATGCGGTTCAGGGCGATCGCCAGCATGGCGTCCTCCT
>CAYGQY010000030.1:0-10363 GCA_964352195.1 uncultured bacterium | reverse complement strand
CCCCTGGGGGGATGGCCACCCCGCCGGACTCCCGATCCGATCGCGTTGAGGCGCTCCATCGAGAACCTCTCAACCTGATGGATGACCCTGGTCTGGGCACGGCCCTCTCTGGCCCAATCCTCCGCTGGGAGTGCCCCGTGTGATCGCCCAGGCCGGGATGGCGATCCTGGACGGGTTGACACTCCGATCGACGTTCATCCCAGTGCACGCGATGGTCCTGACGATGGGCCGGAGGAACGGGCCCACGCCAGGATCGGTGCCGCTGGCCATACCGGCCCCGGGCCACGCGCGCCAGCGGTGATCGCCCCCGCACCACGGGGGCGCACCCCTCCGCCCTGGCCCACGGGCTGTCACCGGTCCCCGTGAGCGCAAGGGCTCGTGACTCCCTCCCCACTGATAGCGTCCCCAGTGCCGAGGGTGCCAGCTCTGGGGGCGGCGAGGAGTCTGATCCGTGGGCCAGCGGCTTGCCGGGGCACGATGAAAGCCAACCCTGCGGAGTCAACAGCTACGGATCGTTCACGGATGCCATCAACGACTGATCAGTCACCATGACGTTGCGTTCCTTCGCCGCTGCGCGAGTCAAACGAGCCTGGATTGTTCTCCTCGTCTTCGCAGCCGCACTGCTCAGCATTGTCTTTTTCCAGTTTACCGTTGATGATGCCTACATCACATTTCGGCACAGCCTGAACCTGGTCAGGGAAGGAATTCTCTCCTGGAACCTAGAGGGGCCAAGAGAAGAAGCCTTTACCAATCCGCTCTACGTTGTGCTTGGTACTATTGGCCTTCAGCTGGGAATGAAACCAGAGCTGCCGATCAAGCTGCTGGGCGCCACGATTTTTTTCGTATGGTTTTGGAGGGCAAATCAGATTGCTCGCCCAGCAACATCAGCCAAAAGGATTCTGCTCTCAACGGTGGTCCTGCTGTGCATCCCCGCCTACATCCACGCCTATTCAGGTCTTGAGACCTTTCTATTTGCCTATTTGCTTTTTGAATTTCTTGCCTGTGATCAGATCGGCAGCCCAAAGGCTGTTTCGATCGGATGTCTCTTGCTGTTATGCAGGCCAGAGGGAGTCTTGTTTCTGGCTGCTGCAGGGTCTACATTTCTATACCACATCTCCACTCGTTCCGGTACAAGCCAGGCCAAGGGAAGCCAATGGCGCTATCCAATGCTGGCCATCATCACGATCACAATTCTTATCTTTGGCTACAAGATTACCTATTTTGGCGATTTTCTCCCCAATACATTTTACGCCAAAAGCGGCACCCCATTCAATGGCCAGACTGTTCTCGCCAATCTGGCCTCGTCACTACCCTGGGTGCTTCTAGCCGCATTCACGTTCAATCCAAACGAAACTGGGGGAAGATATGTCACAAAATATATCGGTTTTGCCATCATTTATCTCGTCTATATTCGCTCCACCCTTGCCATGAACTATGCAGACAGGTTCTGGTTTCAGCTATTCTGGCCAATGGTTGTCTACTCCACTGCCAGCAATAACAAACTGGACTCCTTCCGTTCGTTGCTGGGCTTTCAAGGAGGGCTCAACTATGCTTCGATCCGATCTGGCGCCCTGTCGACACTGGCTTTCGCGTGGATTGCTGGCCATACACTGATCACAAAGCCTGCTGAGATCATGTTTCTGGCAACATATTTTGGCCGAGCCATACGATCACATGCCAGCCTTGGCCTTGTGCTGAATCAGATTTTACCCGAAGATGCCACTATTTTCATCGGAGACGCTGGCCTGATTCCCTACCACGCCAAGCGGATGGCCTTTGACCCGTTAGCCCTTGGCACCAAGGAAATCGCCAAGAAGGGGATCACTGAAGAATTCTTGAACAGAGCGAAACCAGACGTGTTTATTCTGCACGCTTCCACATGCACGGATGAGGCCACGAGAGGCACTTATTTTAGCTGGGAGAAAGAGGTGGCCTACATCAAGGCCAATGGCTATCACTATCTAGGTGGCTTTCTCGCTGGGAAGAGCTATTGCATGAATATCTACGCCAAGCCGGCGCTTGCTACCCGGTTTGCCGACCAACGATTTATCGATGCCCAGCGAAGATCCTTGATCAATGATCGCGAGAAAGCGCCTGGATTCCTCTCTGACTTGAAACAGTCCTACACTTGGCTCTTTTCCACGACTCGACCCATGCCCAAGGATTCCAGCAGCCCCACGGGCTCAATGTAGCCACGCGCTGAACAACGAGCCCGCCCACATGGATCAAGCCTTCATGTTCACGCGGCGCTGGAATGAAGAGAGCCGACAGCGGGGCCGACCCTGGGTGGGCGCTTCGATCATCATGGCTTTGCAGAAATTGTGCCCATTAGATTGGTGTGATCAACCAGATCGGGGTGATCACATGATCGGATTTAGGCCGGGAACTCCGTGTGGACGGAAAATCAACAAGGCTTTATCATTGTAGTTGATGTTATCGACTTTCGAATGGGCGATACGACACGTATGCTGACCTCAGGCCCTAAACAGCCATAGCCAGGTCATGGGAAGGCCTTGTCTTGAGCCCAGCAAACGCTGAACAACAATTTTGGATTACCCCAAACCACTCGTTTTCGGCAGTTCCGATCAACCAGGGGACGCAAGGCTGCGCAGACCGGTGACTGAACCTGTCGCAAGGGACTGGAGAATTGCCATCTTTCTGTTCGGGACCTTCGCCACACTTGGGGGAATCAGGGCCCTGGGAGTGGATCCACCGGGCTTCAACACTGATTGCTACATGGCGACAGCCTGGGCCCGACACTACCTGGCCAGTCCCGATTTTCATCTGTCATTGCATGATATCTATACCCAGGGATTCGTACACCCACTTCTATATATTCCGATTCTTTCACTGCTTAACGTGCTGGGTGTTCCATCCCATGCGCAGGATGACCTGGCCATCAGTGCCGTGTATTCAGTTTCTGTTGGGTTGATTGCGGCCTTGGCCTATCTGTGTGCCAGGGCCTACCTCCGCAGGGAAGTGGCCACGACCTGTGCAGTGATCACCCTTCTGGTGCTGATCCTTGCGCCGGCTGATGATCTTGATCGGTACTCACCCAATGCTGAGATCCTTGGCACCGTGATCATTCTTTTTCTCTGGTACCTTCTGATCATGAAAGAGACGATCAAGTACTGGCTGCCTGCTTCGATCCTCCTGGGCTGCCTGGGGTTTCACCTCAAATACCAATTGATTGCCATCATCTTCCTGTTCTTCTGGCTCAGCGACATCAAGCTGGCTCAGAAGCGCAACATCACGATCTATCTGACCATTGCAATGTTCGCTGTTGACCTGCTCGTCTACAGGTTGAACGGTGAAGGGCTCCTCTCAAGAACATCTGGACTGATGCAGTACACCCTTCTGGGCGCAACTGGAGGAGGCGAGATTCCCTCAGGAGACCAACTATCCGCTCTGTTCTTTGATCAGCTTGATGCTATCGTAATGTTCATTCCTCAGATTGTGATCGCCTGGCTCTTCTGGGCCTATGCCCTATCCACTCCGGCCGCAGGGGGGCGCCTGGCCCAGGCAGACCTGCGGTCCAGCGGGCTCATGGTTGCTGGCACTCTCATCGCCATCTTTCTGCCCGGAAAAGGCTTTGCCCATTATTATCTTCTGCTGATGCCGGTTTCCACCTTCGTGATGGTGATGGCCCTGAGAAACGCCAAACCCTGTTGTAATCCAAGGCCCTCTGGCCCCGCCATGAGAGTGGGGCCATGAAGCATCCAGCCGCATGGATCAGCCTTGCCCTTACCCCTCTGTTGCTGCTTCTGGCAATCGCGGGGATCGGTCGATCCTCGGCGCAGATGCCCACTGGCAATGCTTGTTTTGACAGCCTGAGCGATCCAATCTGGGCGGGTCCGAGACGGGAGGGATTACATCTGTACGGCTGGAACTATGAATTTTTTGGCATCACCGGAAGCTACCCGAGCCATCCCAATCTTGATATCACCCTCTCCGCAGGTCTGGGAGAGCAGCAACTCCGACCGTACGTGGATCTCTTCACCAGTTTACCGGACCGCCCCCGCTACATCCTCGATCAACTCACTGACAAGGAATTAATGGCGGCTTACCGCGACCTGATTGAGGCCCTCGCTCCACCCCTGCTCACGGAGCTCGACGCCGCCAATGCCGGCAAACTCCTGAAGGACTATCGGCTGGAGGCCACGACCCCCTGCGGCCGTCTCTATCGACGCCTGGCACCGTGACCGAAGCGGCTGAAGGGGGCTCCAGGATCCGGGCCGGCTCGGGCACCGTCGCCGTTTTCGACTTCGACGGCACCCTGCTGGCCGGCGACACGCTGCTGATCCTGCACCGTCTGCTGAAGGGACGGCTGGCCCGGGTGATCGATGGAGGGCGGCTGGCCCCAGGGCTGCTGGCCTGGAGGTGCGGAGCGCTCAGCACGGTCCGCCTGAAGGAACAGGCGCTGCGATGTGTCCTCACGGGGACACCGCCGACGGCACGACGCCGGGTCCTGGAGTGCTCGCTGCCGGAAGCGCTGATCGCCAGGCTGCGGCCGGAAGCGCTCGAGCGGCTGCGCTGGCATCAGCGGCAGGGGCACAGGGTCGTGATCGTGACCGCCTCACCTCGGGCCCTGGTCGCCCCGGTGGCCGATCAACTCCAGGTGGACCTGATCGCCACCGAAACGAGCAATCCCCTCGCGCATGGCCCGGCCTCGCCGCTGCGGATCACGTCGGCCAACTGCAAGGGAGACGAGAAGGTCCGGCGGTTGCGGGCCTGGCTCGGGGCCGCCAAGCGGCCCCGGATCACTCTGGAGGTCTACGGGGACAGTGAGGGGGACCGGCCCTTGCTGGCCTTCAGCGATCGAGCCCACTGGAGAAGCTTTCGCCAGGCCACGGTGGCCGCCCCCCAGGCGAGTGGATGGACCCGTCTGGCCCAGGCCTGGATTCCCCTGCTGGCCCTGCTGCTGCTCAGCTTCGGGGTGAGCTCGCTGGCTGGTCTGGGCGAGGAGGGACGACGCGCCCTCGCGGCCGCCCTGGGCCGGCTGGTGCAATGGATTCCGGCCCTGTACGGGGTGCTGGCGGTGGCCTACCTCGGGCGGTATCTGCGCTGGCGTCTGCTGCTGGGCTCCGAGGGGATCGGCGGGTGGAACCGGGCGGATGCACTGGCCTGGTTCCGGGGCTTCGCCCTCACCGCCACCCCCGGGAAACTGGGGGAACTGAGCCGGGTGCAGACCCTGCACCAGGAGCTGGGCTATCCCCGGACACCCCTGGTGCACGTGTTCGTCGCCGAACAGCTCTGTGACCTGTCCGCCGTGGTGCTCTGGCTGACCCTGCTGGCACCGGCCGTTCTGCACACCCGCCTGAGCCAGAGCGCCGAAGACGCCGGGCCGGGGGCTGGCCTGGCCCTGGCAGCCGGTGTGGTGCTGGTGCCGGTGCTCGCCACACTCGGCTGGCGGCGGTGGGGGCCTCAGTTGCGCCGACACCTGCCCAGCGGCCCCCTCGCCAGGGCCTGCTGGCCGGCCGCGGTGGTGAGTCTGGGGATCTGGGGCAGCGAAGCCCTGATCCTCTGGCTGCTGGTGCTAGTGATCAGCCCGGGCACTCCGGTGTCGGTGCCGGCGGCGATCACCATCTTTCTGGTGTCCGGCACGGCCGGCTTGCTCTCGAGCCTGCCTGGAGGAGTCGGCGTCAACGAGGGCACCACCGCCCTCCTGCTCGCACAGGCTGGTGTGGCGCCCGATCTGGGCCTGGCCATTGCCGTACTCCGCCGGTTCTGCACGGTCTGGACCGTGACGGCACTGGCCGTTGCACTGAGCGCCTGGCAACGGAAAGCACAGCCGGGCTGAGTCCGATAGACCCCAGCCGGGCACGGTCCTGCGGCGAGGCAAACCGGGGCACCCAGCACGTGGGAGCATGATTTGCAAATCCCTTCGCAGTCGTCTGCAGAGGGGGCCAAGATTCTCTGGATTTTTCGGTGCAGGCGGGTGGCAACGCGGGCCAGAACGCTGACTCTTCCGGAAGTCACCGAGTTAATTCAGAAGCTTCTCAGCACGGGCCCTCTCCAAGAGAGTGATCTTCTGGCCTTTGCGAAAACCGTGAATGGAGGCGACTTCAAGAGTCCGCCACCCCCCAAAGCCAAACCGGCCGCCAGGCCCAAGGCGCCCCCCCCCTGACGGAGGTGAAGCAGGCTGTGCTGGCCCACTTCGGCTCTACAACACTGACCCAGCCGGAAAAGAACAAGAACTTCCAAATGTCGATGACAGGGGAAGTCGTCGTCCTCAAAACCAAGGAAGATTGGCTGATTCTCTACCATCGTTTCATCGGCATCCCCAGCCATGAACTGGATCTCGAGGATGGGACAACGGTGATCAACGGGATTGACGTTCACAAGCAGTTCCGGCCCTGGGTGGTGTTCGGGTTGGATCCGAAAACCGCCACTGCCGATGACGTACGAGACGCCTTCCGTGCCCTGATCAAGAGGCACCACCCCGACCACAACGGTGATCCCCGCCTGGCGGAGCGCCTGCAGAAGATGAGAGATTCCGTGTTCGCCCTGATGCCCTGACTACGCCCATTCACCCCTCACCATGCGCGATCTGCTCACCGATCGGGAGACAGCCAGGATTCTCGGCAAGAGAATCAACGGCCTCTACAACATCGTCGATGACTTCGATGCACACCCCGACGATGAATGGGAGCTTGTGGAAGGCGAGCACTTCGAGTTCGCCAGC
Source organism: uncultured bacterium (assembly GCA_964352195.1). Lineage (GTDB taxonomy): Bacteria > Cyanobacteriota > Cyanobacteriia > PCC-6307 > Cyanobiaceae > CAYGQY01. The sequence continues at coordinate 3,678 of CAYGQY010000030.1, read as the reverse complement.
CCACCCGTGGCCGCTGAACAAGGCAAGCGAGCCCATCGCTTCACCGAAGAAGGCATCGAGGCTCTGGCCCGATACATCGAAGCCAAGGAAAAAACAAGCCTGATGCAGCTGCTACGGGAGCGGATTTTCAACGTGAAGCAGAAGCGACGCCAGATGCTGGTGTCGCGGCGTATCACCCAGGAATTCATGGAGGTGGGGGGCGATCTTGTGATCCAGGGCGAATTGGCCTTCGTGAGCCGAAAAAACACGGTGGGCATTCTTCAGACCAACTACCAGGGTCTGAATAACGCCTGGAACCGGCTGCGCTCTGCTGGTCAGAACGATGGGGAAGAAGCACTCGAGATCGACAAGGACTTTCTGGAGGCCGACTCCAGACAAGTGCTCCTCAGCCAGCGCGGAATTGCACGGGTCGCCCGCGACATGCGCCGAAACAGCCGGATCAACCAGGCACGGAAAGCCTGGATCGAAACGGTGGGAGATTTGGTGGAAACCTGCTTCAATGCCGAGATCCGCTACCTCACCCAGGGGTCTGAACTAGCCGAGAAACGGGCTAAAGGGGCAGCCGGGCACCGCTGCGAGGTGACGGGTCTGAAGGCCTCACGACAGAAGAAGATGGCTCTCGATGGCCATCATCTGTTCGACCGACGCAGCCGCCCGGATCTGGTCGACCTCCCCGACAACATCCTGGTGATCACCCCAGATCTCCATCAAGAATTTCACAGCTGGAGAACCGGATCCTGCACCCCCAATGACGTTCTCACGTTCGCCGAAACCGTTCGCGCCGATCTCTTCGATCCCGTGAACAGCAGGCAAATGAAACGGCTTGCAGGCCCTGACCCGACGGCTCAAAAGGCTACAACAGGAACGGGATGGCCAACGGGTGAGATATCACCGATCAATCTGAGGCATTGCCCGCCGACCCACTGCCGCAGCAGGAGGCAACAGCCGCTGGCAGAGACGGCAGTTGGCCTCTGGAAGGGCTACTCGCTTCGGCCCAGGACGGCTGTAGGACGACGATAATCCGGGTTCCGATGATCCCGATGCTGCAATTCTAACGAGGTTGGAGTGGGGTGATCACGTGCTTGGATATCCAGTTGATGCACTCTTCAGCTAGGAACGCAGTTTCCCGGAGTGGGCTTGTTCGACCAGCTTGATTCTGCCGAGAGTCAGGCGACCGTATCTGGGCCTGGCCATGGTGCTTCGTGTTGGAGTCCACCGAAGACTTACCAGACGTTCTCAATCACATTCATCGCTTTCAGATAAGCCGGAGTATCTTCGCCAGCATCCCCATCCTCCGGGTTGCTGTCATCGGGAATGGCCCGCCTGGCATTGTCGGCTATCACGGCGTTGGCCAGCAGTTGCAGGGCTTCCGGGCGATCCAGATTCTGCAGAGCTTCTGAGTAGCGGCGACTGTGGGACGGGCGAACCGATTCCTGGCAATAGTTGGACAATTCCCGGCTCTCGGTCATCACCCGGAAGGCAACAGCCTTGGTGTCACTCTTGCCGAAGATCGCCATGTAGAGGAGGTTCACCATCGAGGCATCATGCACCTGAATGCTGTAATTGATCAGAATCTGAGGCCAGTAGCGCAGCGCCTTCAACCCTTCGAGGCCGCCTTTCTTCACGCCGGCCTCTTCACACCACTGCTCGAATTCATCGACATCATTGGGGCAGCGTCCCAGCCGGCGCATCCCCGCCGCCAGAATCTGGCCCGCCTGGAAGTTACGGGTGGGTTTGCCATACGCAGGCAGCATCATGCTCCCGCGTACATCAGCCACCATGGCCGTTAGCTGGGTGAAGGTGTGGTCGCGGACCTTCTCCATATCACCACCACGGTTCAAGGTGGCTTCGATCCGTTGCACCCCATAGCCCAGCTCGGTGAGTGGAAACGGCTGGCGACCGTAGAGCCGTTGGCGGTCCTTCCGGCGCATGGACACCGAGGAGGCCTGGTCCAGACACTGATCCAGCAGCAGGGTCAACAGGGTGGGCAGGATGCCTGTATTTTCAGCATGGTAACCATAGCCAAAGCCTGCAAAGATGGAGGAGATATTCTTGGCAGCTTTGATGTATTGGGCCTCCACGTTGTGAACACCCGGGGACACCTGGATGTTCGGCGAGAGCCGATCGAGCAGCCAGGCTCCGAGTAGGGCCGTGATTGCATTGGGATGGCAGAAGTTGGCCGTGAAACTGTCCACGGGATCCCGGAGGGCCCCGTGGCGATGGAAACCGGAGAAGAACGCCAGGTTGGGCTGCCGCTCGCAGAGCACGTAGGAATCGTTGCGCAGGGGATCGTGGCTGAAGGACCCCGCCAGGCAGGCCAGCACCACCTCCTCCCGGCCCAGCTCCTGGCGGAGCTTGCAGGCGTCAAGCAGGTCCTGCTCCATGTGATTGCTGTTGGCGGTCAGCACCACCAGATCGCAGAGCTCGATCAGGTCGCGCAGGGTGTACTCCTGCAGGAGGCCATCACGCTCGTGGCGCACCATGCGCTCCATCGTGGCCACGTGGGTCGGGTCCATACCCGAGAGGTCTTGCGCGGAGAAGGCCCCGAACAGGGAGCGACCGGGCCTGGGCGCCAGCAGCAGGCGGTCGCCGCCACCATGCATGGCGCTGTTGTAGGCGAGGGAAGCCGGGTAGAGGCCGATGCTGTAGAAGCCCACCACGCCCTGCTCGAGGCCCAGGATCCTGCTGCTGACGGTGGCCTGGTCCAGGGAGTCCGCGAAGAAGCTGTTCTGCATCGGCGAGGTCAGGTGAGTGGTTTCGGATCACGCCTTCATACTGCGCCCCGGGAAGGGGCTTGCGCTGGAGACGTTCGACGGGCTGATCCCAATCCAGCTCCGGATGGCTCGCCTACGGCTCGGGTGATGGCTGGCCTGCCAGCCCGTACCGCGATCGGGCCGATTTATTCATCACGGTCGCGCAGCTGAGCGGTGACCAACACGCGATCGACAACCATTCAACGCTGCCTTCAGCCGTGAGATTCCCGGTCCACGCCGATCGAATCCGCAGAGATGCAGCCATTGCTGAGGGCACTCAACGATGTTCATAACAATCAGACACTCTCTACTTTGAAGCGTCAGAGTTTAGCCTACATTCTGCCGATCGTTGCCTCCATCGAGATGAAGTTCCTGTTCGCATCATTGAAGCCACGGAGAGGCCATCCGCGGGATCCGGTGTGATGGGTGTGGCGGCAGGATCACGGCACGGGGGCTGGCGTCCCCAGTCAAGCCGGCGGCCCTTCATCCGATCGAGGCCAGTCAATGCCATCTAGGCGTAGGGCCTGAAGGTGCGGGAAGTGAGATCCTCACCTGACGGGATTAAACCCAACGCTGCCCCTTTGTGGCAGACAATGATTGAATGGCACCAGCATGAAATCGGTGGGTGTCTGTCCACTCGAGAGGGGTGTGAGTCCGCCCTCTCGATGCCTCGCAAATAGGATGCAACTAACGCCTGGACGAAAGGGCCCTTCGCTTCTAGGTAAACCTCACGATCATGACTGTGAAGCAGGGCCAACGAAATCTTGAGTTCTTGGCACTGCTTGCGCAGCTCCGCGTCAGCGCGTAGTACGTCTCTGAAGGCTAGACGCTCGCACCACAGGCGACTGACCACCAAAAGCACCAGGTGATAGTGACGTGGACCCCGGAAACCGGTCCAGGGTGAATGAGAGTCTTCAGTCGGCCA